>JAQVLM010000047.1 GCA_028704125.1 Opitutales bacterium | reverse complement strand
ATGTCACTTTTGTCGAACTTCCAAAAGTCGGCACCGCTTTCCGCAAAGGCGATGTCTTCGGCGTCGTGGAGTCCGTAAAAGCGGCCTCCGATCTTTACATACCGGTTACCGGCACGATCACAGAAGTGAATCATGACTTGGACAGCAACCCGGCCTTGATCAATTCTGAGCCCTACGACGGCGGTTGGATCATCAAAGTGCGCCTCGACGATCCTGCACAAGCTGGAGAGCTTCTGAGCCCTGTCGCCTATCGCGGCCTGGTTTAAGTGGTGTCATGGCAAAATTTTACGCTAGAGTTGCTTGGATTGCCCTCTGGTCGGGAGTTTTGCTTGCCACCGGCTTGTTCATCTACACCGGAGCCGTTTTGATTCCTTCCGCTCTCCGCGAGCGGGCCCAAATGAGGGATCGCATGGTTCAGCTTGAACGCAAACTGGCGGCAGATGAACGGGCCATTGAAAAGAAAAAAGCATTTCTTGAAAAGCTGAGTACGGATCCTGAGTTTCTCGAACGCGTCGCCCGTGAAAAACTCCGCTACGCCAAGCCGGACGAATGGATTTTGCGTTTTGAACCGTCCCTCACGGAATAGCATCCGACAAACCACGGGCAAACCACCGCCCTTTAGCCATCCTCAACCGAAGCCAATCACATGGACTACGCTTCCCTGAAAGCATTGTACGATTACCACGGTCAAGCCCACGTGTTTGAACACTTTGAGACCCTTGATCCCCAACAACAAACCGCTCTGCTGAGGCAAGCCGCCGGTATTGATCTCGACGAGCTCGATCAGTTGGTAGAAATCCATGTTCGCCAAGAGGCTGTAGCCGGAATCGATTTCGAGAAGCTTGAACCCGCTCCTTATCTCCCCCATTTCCGGAACGGCGGCGATGCGGAACAATGGCAACACGCCCGGAAAACCGGGGAACAGGCGCTCCGGGATGGTCGAGTGGGCGTTTTCACTGTTGCCGGAGGGCAAGGCACCCGACTGGGATACGATGCGCCCAAAGGCACCTTTCCGGTTACGCCCGTCTCCCATGCGTCCCTTTTCGAGGTCTTTGCCGCAAAACTCCGCTGTGCGGCCCGGCTCTACGGCAAGGATCTGCATTGGTTCATCATGACCAGCGAGGTCAATCACGACCAAACCGTCCGTTTCTTTGAACAAAAGAACTACCTTGGGCTTCGAGCCGACAAAGTGCACTTTTTCCGGCAAGGGCTCATGCCTGCCGTGGACTTCAATGGCAAGCTGATTCTGGAATCCCCCGGATCGCTGGCAATGAGCCCCGATGGACATGGCGGCTCACTCCGTGCCCTTTATAGAAGTGGATCGACCCGGATCATGCGCGAAAACGGCATCGACCTCCTCTCCTACTTTCAGGTCGATAACCCACTGGTCAAATGCGTGGACCCTTACTTCATCGGATTCCATATTCTCGGCAACTCCGAGATGTCGGGAAAGGCGCTTCCTAAAGCCTATCCCGGCGAAAAAGTCGGGCATTTTTGCACCTATGGGGGCAAAACCGTGGTCGTCGAGTACAGCGACCTTCCCGCCGAATTGCAGGAGGCGCGCCAGCCTGACGGGAACCTCAAGTTCAGCGGAGGCAGCATTGCGATCCATGTGATCAACGTCGATTTCGTGGAACGTCTGGGATCCGGCAGCAACCCGGAGGCCAGCCTGCCCTTCCACAAAGCGGTGAAAAAAATCCCCTATTGCGCTCCCGACCGCTCCATTGTCCGGCCAGACAAGCCCAACGGCGTCAAATTTGAAATGTTTGTCTTCGACGCCCTTCCATTCGCACGCCATCCCATCCTCATCGAGACCCTTCGTTCGGAGGATTTCAGTCCCGTCAAAAACGCCGAAGGCGTCGACTCACCCGAGTCCTGCCGAAAAGACCAACTCCGCATGGCGGCTTCGTGGCTCAAGGATGCAGGAGTGAACCTGAAAACCGACGACTCCGGGCTTCCCGAAACCGTCATCGAAATTGATCCGGCTTTCGCGATGGACCGTGAAACCTTCCTGAGCGAGTGGGCCCGCCTCTCCCCCAAGCCGGCCATCCGCGATGGGCTCATCATCTCCGGATAACAAATCCGCTCTGCCCAAAACACAACAATCCCGAAGCTGCATTTCAGGCGGCATGCACGCGGTGATACGGTTTCTGAATTGTTTCAACAGACTTGTATCGGAAAAATAGTTTTTCGCTCAAAGAAATCAAAATCGTCGAGAGTCAGATCAAGCTCACAAGTGTCAGGTTTACGACAGGTAGTGCGCGCGACTACTGACCTGAAGAGCACAATTGATGGTTGGCTTATTTCGGGTTAGATCTTCGAGATATGGTGCCGAGCTTTCCCCCAAGGGTTTTGCAAACCTGACCACACTTGAATCATGAAACAGACCGGTTTGAATACCTTACAATCGCATCAATCAATGACTCATACCGGACCGGTTTGGTCAAATAGTCGTCCATTTTGTGTTGAATAGCCACCTCGCGATCCGTGTCGAAAGCATTGGCGGAAATCCCAATAACGTAAGCGTCCGGTCGGGCCGCTTTGATTTGAAGGGTTGCCTCCAACCCGTCCATTTCGGGCATCTGAATATCCATCAGGATCAGGTCATAAGAAACGGTCCCGGCCTTGGTGCAAGCCTCGAGGCCATTCCATGCATGATCCGCTTCCACGCCGTTGCGTCGTAGCATCAGATCCAGAACTTTGAAATTCACCTTATTGTCCTCTGCAATCAGGACGCGACTGCTGCGCAAACCTTCAATTGCCGCAAATGAATCGCTTCGGCCATCCTTTCTACCAACTCCCGAAACCGCTTGCTTACTGGTGTCGTGAATATGAAGAAATAGGTCGGGAAGCGAAACCGGCTTGAAGAGCACATGCCGGATCAATGCGTCCGAATACCGGATATCAGGAGAGGACAAGATCGTGAAACCTAAACTATCATCGCGTTCGCAACCCCTTGCCAATCGCGCCGAAAGATCCGCGAAAGCCCGGGTTTCCTCCTCTTCCAATAGCACGTAATCAGGACTCCCTTTGGAATCATCATCCAACCACTCCATGGCCATTGATGCATCCTTGAGATGAACGATCCGGGAATTGCTTCCGGCAAGATATTCGGATACGGTTGACAGGCGTTCATCACTACCACCGATCCACCAAATACTGGAAGGCAACGATTCCCAGACACCCGCCGAAAGAGAATCGATCGATCGAACGCCCTTGAGCGGCAGATCCACCGTAATGCAGGACCCCTTCCCGACCTCACTCTCGATGCGGATTGACCCACCCATCAGATCCACCAACCCCTTGCAGATCGACAAACCGAGACCAGTCCCTCCATAGTGTCGCGTGTTGGATTCATCCACTTGAAGAAACGGATCACAAATCGATGGTATCTTCTCTGCCGGAATTCCAATTCCAGAATCCTTCACATATATCACGACCCTTCCGAAACCATCGGAATCGACAACGGAAACAACACACTCCACTGAAATCATTCCGCTTTCGGTAAACTTCACGGCATTTCCAAGAAGGTTGACCATAATCTGTTTGATACGTCTCCGGTCTCCACAAACTTCGTAGTCCAATCTCCCCCGGATTGCGTGAAAAAGATCCAGGCGTTTTCGCATTGCTTCATTGGACACAACTTTCAAGCAATCCGTCAGAAATGCATCCAGGCGGAATGATTCTTCACGCAAAACAAACCGACCCGCCTGCAATCTGGAGAAATCGAGAATCCCTTCCACAAGTTCCAGCAAGCTGTTCGCGCTACTTCGCATAACGGACACAAGGTTCTTCTGGTCCCGATCCAGTGAACTGTACTCCAACAACTCACCAGACCCAATAATCCCATTGATCGGAGTGCGGATCTCATGACTCATATTTGCGAGAAACTGGCTTTTGGCACGGGACGCCTCAATCGCAGCTAATGCCGCACGCTCATAGTCCCGGGTCTTTTCAGTGACCAGAATTTCCATCCGCCGCTTATCACGCACCGCAGCATACCGGGCGCGGACAACAATCCACGCAACCAGACCCAGTAACATGAATCCATAGGCAATATAAGCTATCGGATGACGGAACCATGGAGGATTCACCCTGAAAGAGAAAACCACGGTTTCACCGCTCTTCCCAAAGTGATCCACAGCCTCAACCTGCAAAGAATAACGTCCCTCGGACAATCCCACAAAATGCGCCACAGGCTGGACGCTAAGTTCAGACCACGCATCCGAAAGCCCCTCCATCCTGTAGCGGAAACGGACCGGCTGGAGCCGGTTGTTGGCATTGCAATAAAAACGGAAACTCAACCCATTCCGATGGTAGGAAAATGACGGATTCTCCAACCCCGTATTTTCACCAAAAGCCCCCTTGAAATAAAGAACATGATCCTTTCCGGCAATCTGAATGCGTTCGATAGTGGCAGTCAGCGGACGGGGTTTGGGACGGGTGAAAGCCGGATCAAAGCGAACCAGCGTGCTCTCGGTGCGCAACCAGATCTCTCCGGGAATTTCCGTCATAATCAACGGATTGAACTCCGGAAATGAGGCAAATGTATCATAATCAAAAACCGGAAAGTCCGGATCGCTCAGATCCGCGATCACCACCCCATTCGGGGTATTGATCAGCATTTCATTCTCAGAAATAGGGTAAGGCCGACTGATCGCACTTCCGATCAACTGCTGGAGCCGATTCATCCGGGGGGACTCCACAAACTGATCCGTAACCGGGTCCAATGCAAAATGGTTGTTTTCGTTAGCCAAATGGACCTCACCATACACCCGATAGAGATTCACCCAAGTAACGCCCAACTCCCCTTTCTCACCATAGGTACGGCCTTGGAGATTCCCGGCATCATCGATCCAATAGCATACGACCCTGCCAAGTCCCCGTTCACTCCAAAACCTTCCTTTTGAATCGCGCACATGCACTTGATTGAATGCCCCTTCCGATCGAAACTCCTGTCCCTCAAATTGCCATACTCCGTCGCTTTTCCGAATCACGAAAACGCCCTGATGATTCAGCAGAAACAAGCGATTTGCAGACATGGGATCACGGTGATAATAGCGAACGGATATCCCGCTTGCGACAAGGTATGACTCTGCATCCGGAGGTTTAAGAAAGAGATTATCATTATCACTGTAGAAAAACCCTTCACCGTCCATGGGATATACGGTGTTCAAACCGTGAGGGGGAACAAACCTCGCTGAAGGTTCAAATTGGACCAACACCCCCCGTTCATCATAAACCCCCTCGAACAGTTTACGGTCACTGTTCACCATCAGCTTACCATCGTAACGGAAGACTTGAGGCCACAGAACCGGCAGGTTCTGCTGGTGTCCAAAATACCGGAGAGCTGACGGATAAACAAACTGGGCCACTCCACCCGCCACGGTCACCCAAAGCGACCCGTCTTGATTATAGTGCACTTCTTGAATCCGGATGAAACGTCTTTCCTCGTCCCTCGTGATCCGATGAACAGGGTAGCCTTGAGAATCCACAATCACCAAACCCCAGTTCTCCAAAGCCAAAGCAACGGATCCATCATCGAAAACCGTCAAATCAACAATTGGATAATTGCATTCATCCGGCAGAAACAACGGAAGTTTACGAAGTTCCGATCCATCGAACAGCATAAGGCCCAAGGGATTGGTCGCAAGAATTGCCGTACCATCGGACAAGGAATGGGCTGCTGTTATTTCAAGATCGCCCAAGGAAACGATTCCGCAAGGTTTGAGTTCGCCGGAATCGAAACACATCGGCTCACTGGTCTCCGAAACCACAAAAATCCGATCACCCGCCGAAAAATGGGTTCTTAGCCGATAAAAACCGGTAAAAACATGACTCTCTCCCCGATCATCGAGCAACACATAACTGTTTTCACCCAGAAATCCGACTCTTGAGCCGAAGACTTTTACGTCATAATAGTCGTCAACGGCCAATTGATGAACGGGATTGGAGCGTTGCTTGAGCGAATGAAACGCGAAATCCCCATCCTCTCCCATTTCCAGATACCCCCAGTCACCCGAAGCCCCGACATAAACACGACCATCCGAACCAACATCCACCCCCGAAAAAATCCCCTTATCGCTCGATTCAACCAACATGTGCCACTCAGAACCATCAAATACCGAAATGGATCCACCGGACAACAGCATCAACCGGCCCATCGCATCCCGTGCAAAAGACGGCGTCCGGAAACCACCTCCAATGTCACGCAACTCGTGAATCCGGTAAGCTGGCGTACCAACCTCCCGGAACACCGGTCCCCTATCGTTGCCCTCATTAGCCTTCACATGGCCGAAATGGCACAGGCTTAAACAAATCAGGATTGTCCGGAGGCACATTGAAAAAACCACTTCAGTGGGGAAATGAATACACGGTGATTACCCTAAAAGAGATCGACCCATCCGTCCTATTCTTAAGGGAAAACGAACAGCCCATTGCATCCAAAACGGATGACAAGCAGTTGGACTCCATCTAGTACGCACGTCTTGGAAAGCAGAAGCCCTATTGTTAACCTATACACCTACCCGACATTAACAATTAGATTTGACAAGTGAGTCCGGGCGTATTGAGAGGTGATCCATGCGCATCGATTCACTTGCACCGAATCTTTCCCGGTCGGGACATATCCTGATCGCTGTCTCAATGTGCGTCGCTCATGGAGGGTTGCCGCAGGCGATCCAAGCAGAGGATGCAGGCACGGCTTACGGCATTCCTGAACTCGAAACATATGCAATCCGGGGAATGACCTCCGTCCATGGCCATTCCGTCGAGGGGTATGAAACCCCGATCTCGCGTCTCCGCTTTCAACCGTTTGTTGAGATCCAGAACCGCGGATTCGCCGAAGCACAGGGAGATATCAGCGTTCGGGGCGGAAGCTTCGAATCCAGCGGATTCCGGATCGGGTCACTTCCCTTGATTGATCCCCAAACCGGACACTATGCCTCGGAGATTCCCATCCCGGCGCGAATGCTCGAAAAGCCGGTCATTCTGACCGGATCATCCAATCTCCAAGCCGGAACTCCGGCATCGGTTGCAACTGTGGCGTATGACTGGAAACCTGTTGCCCAATCAGGAGGAACCCTATCGACTGGATTCGGCGAGCATGGCTTGAACACCCAAAGCCTCTATCTGAGTGCGACTCAGGGATCAGATGAAAGCGGCTGGTACGCTGATCTTGGTCTGGCCCGTTCCGAGGGTAACGGTTCAAGACCCGACGGCGACCACCACTTCCAACAAGCCGCCATGCGGGTGGGTTGGCACAACGAACGATCCGACTGGAACCTCGCAGCAGGATATCAGGACAAGTTTTTCGGATGGCGGGGGATGTATGCTCCCTACGGAACTGCCGAAACCGAGGATATCCAGACCGTATTGCTCATGACAGACTGGATAACCGAAACCGGGGGGGGTGACCGCTTCACGTTGGCTGCCGCCTTCCGGAAAAACATGGATGACTATGAATTCGACCGATACCGGCCCGGTCTCTACAATCCTTATGAGCATGAAACCCGGCTGTTTGCCACGCATGCCGGTTGGGAACATCCATTAAGGGATGGTCTGAAAACCCTCTGGACCATCGATACCCGTTTTGACGCGATTCAGTCCACTTCACTCACCAGCTCCTTTCAGTCCAGGAGTTTTTTCCAAAGTCTGGTTGGGATCGAATATTCCGGGTTTGAGGTCCGATCGTGGGACCTGAAAACCACCGCACTGCTGCGATTTTCCGATTCGAACCGCCACACACCACGCTGGCTTCCGTCCCTGCGCGTGGACCTCACCCCACCAGACGCTCCATACGGACTGTATTTCGACTACACCCACAACGCGCAACTACCGGGATACACCGCGATCGGTTCGCCCATCAACGGATTGTTCGGCGGCAATCCAAACCTGGGATGGGAGCATTCCCATCAGTTTGAATGGGGATGGACACGCCAAAGCACCAATTGGAGTATTGGAACATCCTTCTTCATCCGGCAGGATCGGGATATGACTGACTGGACCTTTTCATGGGCACGTCCCAACGCGCGATCGGCCTCTCCCGTGGATATTGAGACATGCGGCATTGAGTATCAGGCATCGCTTCGCCACGCCGGAATGATTTTTCATTTCTCCTATGCCTGGATGACCAAAAACGCAACCTACTCCGATCCGCTGGTCGATGCGAGCTTCTATGCCCTGAACTATCCCACGCACCGAACAACCTTGTCCACACGCATCCCAATCGGGGCTCATCTGGAATGCCGCATGGACAACTCCTTCCGAATCCAGGAATCGAACCCGCTCAGAAACGGCTCCGACTCCGCTTTTCTATCCTATCTGTCCATCGTAGTTTTCCCGCTCCAATCCAAATACTGGGAAATCTCTTTTTCGGTCGATAACCTCTGGGATTCCAACTACGAAAGCATCCCTGCGGTGCCAGCATCCGGTCGGCAATTCGCGATTCAATCCTTGATCAACTGGTAGCCCACAGCATGATGATGCTCCGGTATGACGCAATCACAGGAGCCACCCATCCGGAGGATCCGCCATGGCCGGGTGTTGTGGACGGCAATCGGCCTCCTCTGCTTGGGCGGTTCCTTTTTTAAACCCCTCTCACTGTTTGCTGAGGTCCAGCCACACCTCTGCATCCTGTATCTCATGACGGGCCTGCTTGCGATCCGTCGCCCGGCAGCCCGTCTACACGGGAGCCTCTGGGTCTTCCTTGGGTTGGCTCATCTGGTGATGCTGGGTCCATTTCTTATTCCAAAAGAAACCGAACAAGGCACCCACACCAGCGACACCGGGATCACCGTGATGGTCTACAATCAGCACGCCAACAACACGCGCTTTGATCTATCCGTTCCGATGATCTCGGAAGCCCTGCCCGATATCCTCATCATCTGCGAAGCCAACCACCACCTGCTGGATCGCCTGACGCACCTCCATCCACACTATCCCACCCGTCTTGAGGCCGGACGATGGACCCGGTCCACCCTCTTTCAAAGCAGCGGAACCATCCTCTGGAGCCGATTCCCGGCATCCGATTCGGCCATCATTCCCCTTGAAAACGCCCATGTTCAGATCATCCGTGCATGCCTCGATACAGGACGCAACACGATCGAAGTCGTGGCGGCTCATCCCCCATCCCCCCGCTCATTCAAGGGCTGGAGCCAGCAGCGCCTCGTGCTCCGTGATATCGGTTCCCACTCGACCGGCGAACACCCCACCCTCCTCGCGGGGGACCTCAACACCACTGTCCATTCAGCCGTATTCCGTGCGCTTGAGCAGAGCACCCGACTCCGCAGCACCAGCCGCCAACAGGGGCTCCGCAGTACCTGGCCAGCTTTTCTGTTCCCCGCCGGACTCGGTATCGATCACATCCTCACCAGTCCTGATATCCGCTGCTCCAAGCTCCAAACCTTCCCTTCCGCCGGTTCCGACCACCGGCCCATAGTCGCCACCCTTCACCTTCCGACAACGGCTCAAGCCAAAGGCGCAAGCCCGACTCCCTGAATCCCTCCACCCCATGCCCCCCCCCAAGCCCTATCGTATCACGACACTGGTCTTCATCCGCAACTCCGCCGGAGAACACCTCCTCCTGCGACGGCGCAACCCACCCAACAAAGGGCTTTGGAGCCCGATCGGTGGCAAACTCGACACCCTCACCGGCGAGTCACCCACGGAATGCGCCATCCGCGAAGCCGGAGAGGAAGCCGGACTCGCCCTTCATCAGGAGGACCTCCACCTCTTTGCCTGCATCTCCGAACGCGACTATGAAGGGAGCGGGCATTGGCTGATGTTCCTGTTTCGAGTGCTCCAACCCATGGACACGCTCCCCCCTCCTCATCCTGAAGGGGAATTCGGATTTCACCCGAGCCGCCATCTGGAGCTCTTGCCCATCCCCGATTCCGACCGCCAGGTCATCTGGCCACTCGCCCTTCACGACGCCCATGGATTCACCGCCGGACGCCTGGTCTACCACCCCCCGGTTCCGCCCTCGGGCAGCCCCAGCTATGAGTGGACAGTCGAAACAAGGGTTCTACCGCCGTTCTGACAGGGCCTCCGCTGGCTCGGCTGCGCCAGCCGTCCATAGCGCAGGATCATGACCCGATACTTGCGCCAATCGATGAACCGGTGTTTTGTTGATTTGACAGTCTAGCGTTCCATCTCCGGAATCCACTGATCCAACCCATCGATTCGATGCGCACACTCTTGCTCTTTCTGATCGCCTTTTGCTCATTCGTTTCCGCGATCGTCGCCAAGTCACCGATACCGGTTTTCCATCCCCTGTCGGGCGGGATTACGGACGCGTGTTCCGAGACCATTGGGGATATGACCTACGGCCGGAATACCTTTGTATTGCTCAGAACCGAACAGGCAGCGGTCATCTGCATCGGATACAATGTCCGCAAAGTGATTGATTTGCCCGACGCCGATGCCAATCACATAGCCTACGGCAACGGAAAGTTTGTGGTCACCGGCAACCGTGGTAACCTGTATTGCTCATCCGACCTTCACGAATGGCAACGTTTCCAGTTTGATGGCACCGCTATTCACCCCTGGGAGCATGAACTTCCTAACGACACGCTTCCTTACTCCACCCAACTGTCCCTTTCCTATCACCCGGAGCATCGGCATTTCTTTCTCGAAACCGACACAGGCGATGTCTTTGTCAGCCGGGACGGCTCAGTCTGGGGAAAATGGACGGACGGCACTTCGGCCCCGGCGATGCCCTACCCGCAGATCACGGACACGAGAACGGTATTCGAACACAATGGAAATTTTCTTATGTTCCAGCGGGCTAACAACCTCAACAGCGTTTGGGATGCTTTTCGATCCAAGGACGGTAAGACATGGAACCCGTCCGGACAGCTGACATCAAACAGCGTTCCTCAAAAGGCTTTTTTCCGCTCGGGAACATGGCTGGTTCACGTCGGCACAACCATAAGCTCCGGGATCGACTCCACTTGGAATACTGGGGTCGACGACGCCTATAACATCTCTGGTTTTCCAGTTGCGTTCTCAGCAGGACGTTACCACCACAACCGCATACTCGGACTGAAAGATGGGTCACTCTCGGAGTTCGCCGATGAACGCTGGAACAGCTTGGGCCAGTCGTCCGCAAGCGACCTCCGCTTTCTCCCCGGGTTGGATCGTTTCATCCTCCTGCATGACATGCAAGGGCGGGTCGAAGCCACCTACGATGGATCGGACTTTGCAACACTGTGTCAATTCGACGACTTCCAACCCAATGGTATCGCCGAGAACAGGCGGCGTCTGGTCATTACCGGAACGGACTCCGGGTTCCGTCCCGTTGTTTGGAGCAGCATCGAACCCCTTCCAAGTGAAACCGGACTCAGCGGTACCGGCCCTGTTGCATTCGTGGATGGAGGGAATGGCATTGACTGGACGTCATACCCGGACCCGGAGCATCCGGGAGCTCCGAAAATCACCTCTTTTGCGGACGCATTTTACCTGGCTACCGGCTATCACCTTTACCGCTCGACCGATGGATCGTACTGGGAAAAAGTCTTTGAACCGGACCCGGCGTCCTGGATATCGGCACTCTACACGTATCGCGACCGGCTATGGGTAGGGACAACCAACTACTACATGGT
>JAQVLM010000485.1 GCA_028704125.1 Opitutales bacterium | reverse complement strand
TTTTCGACCCGTTCCGCTCCCGCAACGACAGGTCCCATTCCGGAGGCCACTTCTTTGCCATATACCAGTCGAAGCGCTTCATGGGCCAGACGCACACCGACATCTTTCTTGTTCTCGGGATGGATGTCATTCCATTCCCCCAGGTCAAGGGTGACCGCCATTGCGGTTCCGGGGTTGCGAAGCGCACGCCGTTGCGCATCGCGAAGCATCGCCCATCCGCTTCCCTCATGGCCGGATGCCGGTTTCCCAAGAATCGGAAGCTGTGCGTAAACAAAGGGAAGTGATTCGTTTTTCCAGTGCGACCTCCAGTCGTATATGAGGGAGGTGAGGCGTTCCTCGTAGTATTGGGCTTCTCCGGTGTTGGATTCGCCCTGATACCAAAGCACGCCCTTGACCGGGTGTCTGAGCAGCGGTGCAATCATCCCGTTGAACAGGCCGATGGGCTTCCAGCGGACAAACTCAGTCGGCTCAATTTTGGTGGTGACGGTTCCCACCTTGAACATCCACTCTCCCGAAAGCTGATAGGATTCATTTCCGATTTCCAACACATACGGTTTTTCGCTGACAAACCCGCCGGGGTTGCTGTCTGCAATTGCCCGCAGCACGATGACGTTCTTTCCGGGCCTGAGCACGCCAGCCGGAACACTGTAGCGCCTGGGCGGATACTGGTATCCGGTGTTTCCGACTTTTTGTCCGTTGATGTAAGCGTGGTCGGAGTCTATAATGGTCCCCAGTCGCAGCATGGCCGGCTGGTCTTGTACTCCATCCGGCAGTTCGATCTCGCGCCGGAACCATACGCTCCCAAACATGTCGAGTCCATATTCGCTCCAGAAGGCCGGTATTTTAAACGGCTTCCAGGAAGAATCGGGATGGTATTCCGGGTCGTACCACGGGGTTGATCCGGTCAATCCTTCGTCTGTGGAATTGAGGTTTCCATGCCATTGTTCCTGAATCCGGGTGTTACGGGCTTCGATTTTGGATATCAGGTGGGGTTCGCGGTAGCGGATGACCTCTTTCCATTTGTCCGGGTAACGGGACGCCGCGCTTTCACTCATCCAGGATTCGATTGGGGACCCTCCAACACTTGCGTTGATCAGCCCGATGGGAACCCCGGTCTGGGCAACCAGCTCGCGGGCGAAAAACCACCCAACAGCAGAAAAGCTTTTGATGGTGCCGGGTGACGCCGTAAGCCAAGCGCCCTCAGGCAATTCTGTTTGGGGATTTTCAAAATCGTAGGCGTAGGCGATCCGGTATTCCCGTATCCGGGGATCAGCGGATGCCGCGATCTCCTGTGCATAACGTTCGGCCACCCTTTGGACCGGGAGCTCCATGTTCGATTGGCCGGAGCAGATCCAGAGATCGCCAACCCAGACATCTTCCGATAGCACCTCACCTCCATCGGATTTCACCGAGATGGAGTAGGGCCCTCCCGCATCCATGGCTGGAAAGACAACGGACCACTCGCCGGTATCGGAAGCCGTCGTGCTTTGTTCCTTGTCAGCAAACAAGATTGTCACGGTGGACCCGGGATCGGCGTATCCCATGAGCGGAATATCGGCTTCACGCTGCAAAATGGCGCCGCTTCCTAGCAGGTGGGAAAGCCGCGGGGCTTCAGCCATCAGTGAGGAGGCAAGGATTACCCATGCCACCATTGATCCCAACATCATCCGTTTCATGTGTGGAATTGTTACCGCTTGTGGGCTCCGGATCAACCCGAAACACGGATCGTTTGGCGGTGGATGATGGGTTCGCGGTTTCTTACCTCCGGACGGGCGATGGTGGGAAGATGGACGGGGTGCATTCGTCCCGTAGCGGAAATCGTGAGATTTCCGTCTTTCGGGCTCTTGGATTGAAAAAAATCTTAGCCACAAAGGACAAGAAGCCAGTCATGTCGGGTCATTTGAGCGTGGATGGGGTGCTTGCAGAGCAAGCGGGCTGGTTCGACTAGCAACACTATCTTGGAGCGGGGCGCCCGGTTGGGGATTACCTGAGGCAGGTGGTAAGGCGAAGGGGCGTGGTGGTGGACTTGCTGGTGTGGGGGCCTGCCTGTTACGCGCTGAAGGACCGGGATCTATGGATTGGCTGGAGTGCCAACCAATGGGTCGAGCGCTTTGGTTACGCTCCTGTGCTGGCGGAGCCCTTCGCCGCGTCGCTGACGCGAAAATGCCAGCGAACCCGCAAACGCGACGCCCTCACGTCCACCGAATCCCGTTAGTACATCAGTTCTTTGCCTCCAAGCTCCGGAGCTCACCAGCAATGGGATCAATGGATACGATGCCACTGGGCACGCGTGGAGCTCCGCAATCAATGGGTCCGTGATGGCCCTCATGGGCGGTGACCATTCACGCTCACGCAAGACAAAACTCCCCGCCAATCAAGCTCGCGCAGTGCTGCATTACTGCTGCTCGCGCGACATTACCCAAATCATAATCGTGCCTGCTTTCTTGAATCCCTTTTCAACAATCCAAAACAATGCCTCCATCTCGTCTCATGACCTCAAAACAAAAGACCATGCCGGGGGAGGAAGGCTAGGACAAAATCGCACTCAGCAACCGCTGGTTGGAATCCCAGGGAGTTCCCGATCTCAGAGCCATCTGGATTCATCTTCACTACGGGCCTAAAGCCCGTGTCGGATAGGAATCGTCCTATACGGACCCGTACGTAGGGTGGAGTGGGACCCGTCGCTGTTTGAGCTAATCCTTCAATCCGTTCCGGGGACCGGATTCGCTTTTTGGTTTCAACCACTGATGAACACTGATGGTTTCACTGGACCACTCGCTTCCACTCCAACTTCGGTTGTTTGTAGTTCAGGATGTAGCCGAGTCGAAGCCCTGTAATCTTCAAGTAGTTCAACATCTGCCCGACTTCCCGATCGGTGG
>JAQVLM010000484.1 GCA_028704125.1 Opitutales bacterium | reverse complement strand
GTGCTCCTTGTGGAGGATGCGGGAACCAAGTTGACGGAGGAAGCGCTCGAAGCTTTCAGGAACAGCGATTCCGCTGAAGCAGGCGATGGGCAGGTCACGCAGGAACTCCAGATCAAGCGAGAGGTTTTCCTGTCCCACTTTGCAGAGGCGGGTGGGACGGTGGGTACACTCGATGATATCCACATCTGGATTGTGGCGGAGGATAGTCTCGCGTAGTTCGGAGTCGGCGCGCCCATCGGATTTGGTGATGAAGATGTAGGACGCTCTCCGGATGTTATTGATGGATTCGCGCAGAATGCCTCGCGGGAGGAGTTGGCCGTTGCCGAAAGGATTGGTCTTGTCGATGAGGACAAGGTTGAGTCTGCCTTTGAGCGGGCGATACTGGAAACCATCGTCCAGAATGAGGGTATCCACTCCGAATTTCTTGATCGCGTAGGCTCCGGCCTTGACGCGGTTTTTGTCCACCACGACGACGACGCCCGGCAGGTTTTTGGCGAGCATGTAGGGCTCATCGCCCGCCAGTGTGGAATCGAGCAACACCCGCTCGCCGTCGCTGACTACCTTGGGGTCTGGATCTTTGCCGTGGGTGATCCAGCGCAATCCCTTCTTCCATGCGGGTTCCTTCTTGCTCTTATACCCCCGGCTGAGGATTCCGACGGTGCGGCCGCGATCCCGGAGCGTCCGGGCAATCCGTTCGACAATCGGGGTTTTGCCGGTGCCCCCAACCGTGAGGTTTCCGACCACGACCACAAGGCATCCAAGGGGTTGACTGCGGAAGATCCGATGGTCGTATAGTGCGTAGCGCAACCACACGATCGCACCATAGAGATGGGACATCGTACCCAGGAAAAGTCCCATCACCTTGGCTTTTCGGCCTTGACGCTTATCGTATATAACATCAACCGTAAATTGCTCGAACTGTCTGAGAATTTGATTGAATCGCTCTTTAAAACCACTCTTCATCACGGCTGATTGGCTGAATCTTCCGCTTTGAAGCCAGGAGTTGGCGGGTTCAGCGGATCCCGGACGGGCAGGGCTCTCATACAAGGAAAATTCAAATGCAAGTTCAACTGTTAAAATCCAAGATCCTGCGTGCAACGCTAACCGCGGTGCACATGGATTATGAGGGCAGTCTTGCCATCGACAGCGAATTGATGGAAAAAGTGGGGCTGCTTCATGGGGAGAAGATCCTCGTTGCCAACTTCAGCAACGGTGAGCGATTTGAAACCTATGCCATCCACGCGCCTGCCGGCTCGAAAACTTTCTCGCTCAACGGGGCGGCAGCCCGGAAGGGTATGCTGGGGGACCTGCTGGTGATCATGGCTTTTGCCTGGATGGACGAATCCGAGGCGAAGACATGGGTACCCAGGACCATTACGCTGAGCGATAACAACCGTAAGATCATCAAGTCTTCCCAACCGTGAGTGTGAAATTGTTCATCCCGGGGCCGATTGCGGTCTCTCCCTCAACTTATGCCGCCATGGCCCGACCGATGATCGGCCACCGCAGTAGTGAGTTCGTAAACCTATACCAGTCGATGCAGCCCAAGCTGCAGGCTTTGTTTGGCACGAACGATCCGGTCTATCTCTCCACCAGCAGTGCCTGGGGCGTGATGGAAGGGGCCGTCAACAATGTGTGCCGTCGCAAGGTCCTCAACTGCATGTGCGGAGCCTTTTCGGACAAGTGGAACGATGTATCGTTGCGGGGTGGACACGAGGCTGGTAAGCTGCAGGTGGAGTGGGGCCAACCGATCGAGCCGGAGGCGCTTGAGAAGGCTTTGAAGGCGGACTCCTATGACGCGGTGACGATCATCCACAACGAAACCTCTTGTGGGATGATGAATCCGTTGCCGCAGTTGATGGAGGTTTTGAAACGTTTTCCTGAGGTGATTTCGATTGTGGATACGGTGAGTTCGTTTTCGACTCTGCCGATTCCCAAGGATGAACTCGGTATCGACATCCTGATCACCGGATCCCAGAAGGCCTTGGCTTTGCCGCCGGGTTTGGCGTTGATTTCGGTTTCGGAGCGTGCATTGAAGCGTGCGGCGGAGCAGAAGAACCGCGGTTATTACTTCGATCTGCTCGAGTTTCAGGCCAATCACGAAAAGGGCATGACTCCCAGCACCCCTTGTGTGGCTCTTATTTTCGCGCTCGATGCCAAACTCCGCGAGATTGAAGCTGAGGGCATTCAGAACCGCTATAAGCGGCATGCTGACAATAACGCTCTGGTGCATGCATGGGTAAAGGAGCACGGTTTTGAGTTATTCCCGAAGCCGGGTTATGCATCGGTTTCGCTGAGTTGTGTGAAGAACACCCGCGAGATCGATATCCCCAAGCTGAATAAGATCCTGCGTGAGGAATATGAGATGGTGATTGATGGCGGATACGGGAAGCTGAAAGGCAAGACCTTCCGGATTTCGAATATGGGAGATGAGACTTCGGCGACAATGAAGGAGCTGTTGGACAACCTGACGAACATTATTGCCAGGATTGCCTGATTATGAAGTCCCTTATCATCGCAGAGAAGCCAAGTGTAGCCGCAGACCTCGCAAAGGTGCTGGGCAAAATCAAAAAGACAGGGGATCACTACGAGGATGACCAGTGGGTGATTGCATCCGCTGTGGGTCACCTTGTCGAGCTGTACATGCCGGAGGATATTGACCCGAAGCTCCGCATGTGGCGCTTGGCGGCTCTCCCGATCCTTCCTGAGAAGTTCCAGCTCAAGGCCATCGACAAAACAAAGTCGAAGTTCGCCGAGCTAAAGAAGCTGATGGCCCGCAAGGACATTGGTCGCGTGATCAATGCTTGTGACGCCGGGCGTGAGGGAGAGTTGATCTTCGCCTACATCTATCAATTGGCCGGAAAGAAGCTTCCGGTTGAGCGGTTG
>JAQVLM010000483.1 GCA_028704125.1 Opitutales bacterium | reverse complement strand
GCATTCTATCCAACGAAGAGCCAACCTTGTTGATTGCGCTCTTCGCCGGATTTATGAACCCTGTGTTTTCAACCCGTCTCTGTTATCGGGTATATAGACGAAAACTTAATGCGAAATCGCTGAAATGCGCCCATGCCACACCCAACACAAAGGTTATTCCAATATCTCGAATAACGCTTTCGATATTTCGAATCCCAAAAATGGTGACACCTGTAAAAGTGCGATCAATCGAGGATCCAATCGTAGTCAAAATGGCTCAGCAACTCACATCCGCCAGCCCTAACCACCACGTCGTCTTCGATCCGACATCCTCCGACTCCGGGGTAGTATAAACCCGGCTCCACGGTCACGACCATTCCGGACCGGAGGACCACCGGCACATTCCGTCCCAGGCGGGGCGCCTCATGGATATCCAAGCCCAAACCATGTCCCGTCCCGTGAAAAAAGCCGGTGTAGGTTCCGCCACTCACCTCACTGCGATACCCCAATGAGTTGAAATGCGATTCCACTTCCGCATGAACGTCTCCGGCGACCACCCCGTCCGCAATCCGATCGAGTGCAATCAGCTGCGCACTCCGGACCGCATCCACCAACTTGCGCTGCTCCATCCCGGGCTTTCCCTTGAAGAAAGTGCGGGTCAGGTCCCCCCAATAATGGCTGCTCTTCGACCTGGGGAAAAGGTCCACGATAATCAATTCCCCCGCACGCAACGGGCCAGACCCCCGCTCATGTGGATCGCATGCCTGATCCCCGCCTGCAACAATCGGATGATGCGCCACGGCTCCCTTTTCCAGACAAAGCGTCTCCACCCACACATGCACCCTCTCCGCAGTGAGCACCTCTCCTCCCCAGTAAAGCACCCCATCCTTGCCAACCGATGCGGCACCCAGCCGCTCCCGCACCATCGCAAGCGCATCCTCGGTTATCCGCACCGCATCGCGGATGTGCTCCACCTCAGACTCCGACTTGAGCAAGCGCTCATTAACCTGAGCCGATGCCGATGGATGCAACTCCAATCCCTTGCGCCTCAATTCATCCGCAAGCGCGACCGGAAAAACCCGCGGCACCTCCACTCTGCCCACTCCATATTCCTTGCACAACGATAGGATGATCAGACTCTCCGGGCTCAACCCGTCCCCGAAGGATGCTTTCGCAGCTGGCAGGATCGATGCCGTGTCCACGATACGGTCAACCTTGGCGGTCTTCACCGCCCGACCATACTCCAAAGGACTGACCGCGAGCACCTTCGTCCCCCTCACCTCGAGCAAAGTCAACGCATCCGGCGCCATGAATCCCGATAGATACAGCAAATCGGGAGCGTTTTCGGGATTATCGTGAAAGAGACGGACAAGGGCTTCGTTTTCGGTTTTCATGCTTTATGCCTTCACCATGACTGTGCTAGTCTCCCCAACATGAGTCAATGCATCCCTCCTCGCTTCGTCCGGATTCTGTCTCGCATCCTACCTATCATCCTGCTTTCTGCTCTGCCCGCATGTACCGCCCCGGAGCATGGGGCATCCAACAGCAACGCTCCAAAACAGATTCACCTCATCATCGGAAAGGCAAGCATCCAAGCCGAACTGGCACTGGATCATCCGACCCGGGTGCGCGGCCTCATGCACCGCGAGTCCATGCCCGCTGACCACGGTATGCTTTTCGTTTTCGATCAGCCATCCCGGCAGTCCTTCTGGATGAAAAACACCCACATTCCACTCGATATCGGATACTTCAATCCATCCGGAAAGCTCCTGGAAATCCATCCCCTGCACCCGCAGAACCTCGACTCCGTGAAATCTCTCAGCGCCGATATTCAGTTTGCACTCGAAGTCAACCGGGGCTGGTTCCGCAATAACCACATCACCCCCGGGGCTGAACTCGACCTCGACGCCCTTCGCCACAGCCTCCGCTCCATGGGCATTGACCCTGACTTCTGAGGAACATAACACGTATCCTCAAGCCCACACCAGCCCCCCCCCATTGCTCCGCCGCAAACAATGCCTCTCAACCTCCATAGTTGTGCGAACTCACTTATCCAGACCGGCTTGCAATACCTTCCCATCCAGAAGCCCGACCTCTCTTCCCGCTGCTTTCGCAAAACGTTCATCGTGGGTTACCATACAAATTGTGGTTCCTTCTTCGTTTAAAGACTGGAGAATACCCATTACGGCTTCGGCATTTTTCGAATCGAGATTTCCAGTTGGCTCGTCAGCGAGGAGAATATCGACACCTCCAGAAATGGCTCGAGCGACTGCCACCCGTTGCTGCTGACCTCCTGACAATTGCGTAGGATAGTGGTCCATCCGACCTGACATTCCCAACTTATCCAAAGCAGCTTTCGCCATTTCTTTCCGTTCCCTCGCTTTCACACCCCTGAATTTCAGCGGTAGTTCAACATTTTTAATCACAAACAATTCTCCGATCAGGTTGAAACTCTGAAAAACGAACCCGATGTGCCGGTTCCTCAAAACAGATCGTTCGGTAGCTTCGATGCGAGTGACATTTCCGGCGTTCAAGAAATAGCTGCCGGAGCTGGGTTCGTCCAGTAATCCGATGATCGATAGCAGCGTCGATTTCCCACAACCGGAAGGCCCGGAGATTGATACATATTCTCCCTTTTCGATCGTAAGATTCACGTTCGACAAAGCATGTGTTTCGATCCGATCGGTATAAAACACCTTTCCGATATTCCTGAGTTCCACCAGAATTGACTTGTTCATTTATTGTCCTGTCTGACATTTGTTGCGAGCCTTCAAGCAAACCTACAGCTGGATGTGGTATCGGTTGCTTGGACAGGTGGGCGTGAAATTTGTATATGAAGGTGGGGTGGGCGCATTGCCTCTTTCCGAGAATGGGAATAAAGCTCGTCGGAGGAAAGAGGCAATAGCGAACTGAT
>JAQVLM010000046.1 GCA_028704125.1 Opitutales bacterium | reverse complement strand
GATGGGCGTGAAATTTGTATATGTTACCTCTTGCGCACCAATTGTACAGAAACCGATCCCGCCATACTCTGGCGTTGGTACATCCAGCTCACCTAGGCTGAAGCGGCTTTCCGAACTGCAAAACAGATATCGTTTTGGGGCCCGTATTCCGGAAGCCTTTATTCAGGTAAGAGCTCATCGCGCTTCTCTCCTTTGGGATTGCTTCTGGAATAACTAATTCCTTTTCCTCGCACTTTTGTTCAGGCCCCATCCTTTGCGCCTTGTGAAAAGATTACTTCTTTTTTTTTGGACAGGATCCATAGGATTGAAAAAGATATCCTTGCGCTGAGACGCAGAGGCTTAGAGGGAAATGGAACCACGAAGCGGATTACGTTGTTTGAAGAAGGCCAAGCCATGCTTTAACTGTCATGACTGAGATACGCACCCATTTGTGAATGGGGAATGCGCAGCTTGCTGATGTTTTGCGGGTAAATGCTTTTCGATCGGGGAAGAATTCCCTATGGGTTTATTGGATATGAAGCTGTGCACTATCAGGATACTGTTCGTTTTGTCCATTTCCTGGTCGGGGATTCTAAGCTGTATTGGCGCGGAGTATTGGGTGAGCACCGATGGGAGCCCATCTGGAAGTGGCTCGAGAGAAGCGCCGTGGAGTCTGGAACAAGCGTTCTCGCATCCGGCTGAGTTGCAACCGGGTGACACGATTTGGATCAAGGGAGGTCGCTATGTGGGTCCGTATACTTCTGTTCTTCGCGGGACTTCATCTTTTCCCATTAAGGTTCGGGCGGCCGCAGGGGAGCATGTTGTTTTGGATGCTTGCGGAGATGCTCCGGGAAATGCAGCGCTTTCCATCGAAGGAGAACACGCCTTGTATTGGGGTTTGACGCTGACCAACAGTGAGCTTGGAGATGCTTCGACCGAAAAAGACGGGGTCTATTTCACAGGGGCCAACAACAAGTTGATCAACTGCATCGTCGTCGACAACGGTGGAAATGGGATTGGATTCTGGAGTTCAGCGATCGACTCGGAGGTGGCCGGATGCATCATCTACAATAATGGTTACCGGGGAACGGATCGCGGGCATGGTCATGGGGTATACGCGCAAAACAGCACTGGAACCAAGATCATCCGAGACAACATCCTGTTCCATTCCTTTGGCATTGGAATCCATGCCTACACGGAAAATGGAAGCATCAAGGGCTTTGACATCGAGGGAAACGTGTTTTTTAACGCCGGAATCCCAGGTAGCGGGTTTATCGAACGAAACCTTTTAGTGGGCGGGCTCCAGCCGGCGGCGCGCATCCGGGTGAGCGGAAACATGTTCTACAACCGGCCGCAGTTTCAGTCGAAGGCCAGTGCACAATTCGGGTATTCGGTTGCGAACGAGGACCTTGTTTTTGAGGACAATACGATGGTTGATGGGACCTTATGGTTTCCGAAAGCATGGGAAAGCGTGGTTAGTCGCGGCAACCGGATGTATTCCCGAAGCCAAGAGATACAACTCATTGCGTTTGAGCCTTTCGGCAATGTGGATGCGCCTGATTTTGATGGGAATCTCTATGCTGTCGGAACGCTCGCAGGTATGAGTTTTGAGGATTGGAAGCGCGCCAGTGGACAGGATGGGAACTCGACCTATTCAGCAGAATTGCCGATGGAGACAAATGTCGTCGTTCGTCCCAATCCCTATGAGGATGGTCGCGCGCATGTCGTGGTTTTAAACTGGAGTGGGTTGGAGAGCGTGGAGGTCGATTTGTCGACCGTTCTTGGATCGGGTGATCGCTTCCATATTCGGGACGTGCAGTGCCTTGCTGGTGATCCGGTGCTCGATGGGATCTACTCGGGCGGGGCCATCACTTTGCCCATCAATCTTTCAGTGATCGATCTTCCTGCAAGGGAAGACAGCTACAGGGAACGCCTGACTCACACGATGCCGGAGTTTGGGGTGTTTCTGGTCGAAAAGCTTCCGCCTTCACCGAATTCTCCTCCGGAATTGTCGGGGGTTGGCAATAAGACTGTTCAAGTGGGAGGTTCGATCCGGTTTTCGGTCGATGCGCGCGACGTGGATGATTCGAACCAACTCGTGTTTGGGGCGAACGGGCAAGAGTAGCATCATGGCGGGTTCAGAACCGGACAGGGGCGGCCACCCAGTATAACCCAATGACGATGACCTTCGGCTGTTTCCTCATGACTTGGAAGCGGGTGATTGTGGGATGGAAGGATGGCTATAGACTATTGTATTGCATCAACAAAACGATTACCCCGGTAATGAGCTTGGTGGAATTCAAGATTGAATATTTGAAAGGATAGGTATTGTTTTTATTCATGTGTCATGGGTGTGTGCTGGACAAACTCTATTGAGGTAACGTGAAAAAGCTGGTTTTGATCTTGTTTGTGGCTCTGATAGCCGGAGGGGTTGCCCTTTGGATGCGGTCCGGGCAGACTGTTGTGCTGACCACGGATTCGATGCATCCGACATTGCGGGAAGGCCAGAAGGTGAAGCTCAAGGCGGTGAGACACGAAGATGAACTCTTCCGGCGTTTTCAGATCGTGGGATACACCTATGGGGACCAACCGGACCATGTGTTTGTGGCGCGAATCGGGGGCTTGCCGAATGAGGCGATTTCGATACGGGATTCGGGCTTGTATGTGAATGGGAGCCGGGTGAATCCACCGGTAAGGGTGGATTACTCGCAGAGTATTCCCATGCTCCATCGGGAAGAGATTCAGGAGTTGAAGCTGAGTCCGGATGAATACTTCTTGCTCGGAGATAATTCCGCGACGGCTCTCGATGGCCGATACCTTGGGCCGACCAAGCGGTCCAATATCGTGGGCATTATTCGGGTGCGCGAACTGAAACCGAGGGATCCGGTGCTCTAATCAGTTGAGATTTGCAAAATCGGTTCATTTGGATTGAATCGCGGGGTGGATCCCGCGACACTCCGGTTTCCAACCTCATCGTAAATGACTCAATCATCATGGCATTTCTGAAATCCGTTCTCTGGCGTTTGTTCACCACGGTGGTATCGACCGTGGTTTCCTTTTTTCTGGTTCTCGTCTTGATCGGGGTGCTGATCGGGTCCCTTTCCCAAAAGGAAATGCTTCCGGAAAAGGCGGTTCTCGAGATCGATCTGTCCAGTCAGTTGACCGATGCGCCTCGTTCCGGTTCGCTCGAGGGAATCGTTCGTGAGATGGCGGACAGTTCAGGAACCGGGCGGCATCACGTGCGGGAAATGGTGGAGAACATCCGCCGTGCCGGTCAGGATTCGCGGGTGGTGGGTATCGTGTTGAAAGGAAGCTCGCAGCCCATTGGTTATGCCTCGGGGTTTCCGGCGCTTCAGGAAATGCGGGATGCTTTGCTCGAATTCCGCCAAAGTGGTAAGCCCGTGATTGCTTACACGGATGGACCCAACCTTCGGGATCTTTTCCTGCATTCCGTCGCATCGGATGCCCTGATCAACCAAGCGGGGACCGTTATTCTGCCCGGGCTCTACTCCGAGCCCATGTTCTTTGCGAATGCGATGGATACATGGGGAATCGGCGTGCAAACCGTCCGTGTGGGTGATTTCAAGTCGGCGGTGGAACCGTTTACACGGACCAACCTGAGTAAAGAGGCCCGCGAGGCATCGGAAAGTCTTTTGCAGCAGATTTGGATGGGGGTCTTGGCGGAAATCGCGACGGCCAGAGGCATGGATGTGCAGGAGTTGCATACGCGCCTGTCCAAGGAACCGATACTCGAGGCGAAAACCGCGGTTGAGTGGGGCCTATACAACCGGACCACAACCCTGGGTGCCTTGAAGAAGCAGTTGGCTGAATTGGGCGCTCCAGACAATGATAACGGTGGATACGTCAGCATTGCGTTTCCGGACTACGTGCAGGATGGTCTTCATCCAGTCGGGGCAAAAATCAAGGGTGCCGATAAGCCGGCGGTGGCCGTGGTCTATGCGGAAGGCCCGATTGTAGATGGTTGGGGCGACGCCGATCAGGTGGGATCCGATCGCATCGCCGACTTTCTTCGCAAGGCGGGGGACGATGAAAAGGTGAAGGCGATCGTGTTGCGGATCAACAGCCCCGGAGGCAGCGCATCCGCTTCTGAGATCATCCAGGATGAACTCCTGAGGGTCAAATCGATGGGCAAGCCGCTGGTTGTTTCGATGGGAAGCTACGCTGCATCGGGAGGTTACCTCATTGCCCAAAGCGCGGACCGGATTTTTGTGAACCCGCACACGGTAACCGGGAGCATTGGAATATTCGGCTTGTTTTTCAACATCGGGGAAGGTGCGTCAAAGCTGGGAATCACATTTGACGAGATCAAGACGATGCCGCATTCGGATTTGCAGGGTATCGCCAAACCGAAGTCCGATGCCCAGATTGCGCTGGTTCAGGGATTTATCTCGGATTTCTACGATCGCTGGATCTCGACAATCGGTCAGTATCGCTCGATTGACGAAGAGCGGATCCGGGAGATCGCCCGTGGGCGTGTCTGGTCCGGGCGGGATGCCGTGGAGTTGAAGTTGGCGGATGAGGTTGGGGATTTGTATGACGCGATCCGCCATGCGGCGGGTGCTGCCAATCTGAGCGGGGAATACGATATTCTGGACTATCCGGCTATGAAGACGCAGGAGGAAATTGTGGCCGAGGCATTGGGATTGCCCGTCGCGGCGGTGTCGATTCTGGATGGAATCGATTTCCCTGTCTTGCAACCGAAGCGGGTGTCTGCGTTGGAAGCAAAGATCCGGGAGGCGTCGTCGATGCTCCAGTCCCTGAATGATCCGCTTTCGAGCTATGCTTTGTGCCCGCTCGTATACGAATGATACGGGTGAATTCTGGGGTTGCGGCCGATACATGACAGCCATTAGCCGGCTTGATTTGCCCTGGATACCCCTTCGGGCGGTTCGGGATTTACGAAGCAGCAATGCCGGATGCCGGCGTGCCTTTTTACCGCTGGCGATGTTCCGCTAGAATACCGGGCCTCTGGGATCAGTCATTTTCCGGGTCATGTATTCCGGAGGCAGCGGAGCGTTTGGAAAGGGTATCGAGTTCCGGCCACTGAAGGAGTTTGCGGTGGAGTGTCCGGCGGCTGATTCCCATGAGTTGGGCGGCTTTCGTGCGGTTTCCCTTGGCTTGCACGAGGGCTTGATGCAGCAGCCTTTTCTCGTTCTCTTCCACGGACAGCCCGGGCTGGATTCCGGGGGTGAGTGGGGCTGAGGGGCGGGAGGTGCCGGGATTCAGAAAACGCGGGTCAAGATCGTACTCGCTTACATTCAGTCCGGGATTCAAAACCACGGTGTTTTCGCAGAAGTTGCGCAGTTCCCGGATATTGCCAGGCCATGCATAGTCCTTGAGAGCTTGCATGGCTCCGGGGGTCAGCTTGGGCTGGGGAAGGCTGTTGTCTTCGGCAAAATGCCGGAGGTAGTGGTTGATGAGAAGCGGGATGTCGTCCTTGCGTTCGCGCAGGGCCGGCAGCTGGATGGTGATGGTGTTGAGGCGGTAGAGCAGGTCATCCCTGAATTCGCCTTTTTCCGCCATTTTCTGGAGGTTCCGGTTTGTGGCGCAAACGAGGCGTACATCCACCGCGACCGGTTTATTGCTTCCGATGCGCTCAAAACTGCGGGTGTCGAGAAAGCGCAGGAGCTTGACTTGGGTGGATGGCTCGATTTCCCCAATCTCGTCGAGGAAGAGGGTGCCCCCGTCCGCAGCCTCAAATCGACCAATGCGGCGTTCGGTGGCGCCAGTGAAGGCGCCTTTCTCGTGGCCGAAGAGTTCGCTTTCGAGCAGATTGGTGGCGAGTGCCGCGCAATGGACAGCCACAAAGGGGTTGCGGGACCTCGGGCTGTTCTGGTGGATCGATTGGGCAATCATTTCCTTGCCGGTGCCGGTTTCGCCTTGAAGCAGGACGGTGGCTTTTGCGGGTGCGATCAGTTTCACGCGGTCCAGCACTTGGGTGAGCGCGGGCGAGTTGCCCACGATGCCGGGTAGGCTGAATTTGTGGTCGAGCCGCTCATGGAGGACCTTGTTCTCGGATTCGAGGTGCCTCGATTGGAGTGCCCGTGCGATCATGATCTCGAGCTTTTCCACGTTGACCGGCTTTGTCATGAAATCGTGGGCACCCCGCTTCATGGCTTCCACCGCTGTCTCGATGTTCCCATATGCCGTCATCATGATACAGATCGGACGGTTGGGTTTGGTAAGTGCCTTGTCGATGACTTTCATGCCCGACTTTCCGGCCATACGGAGGTCGGTGAGCACCACATCGAAGGTTTCGGAGTCGAGCAGGTTGAAGGCTTCATCCGCGTCGCTCGCCAGAAAAACCTCATAAGAATCCTCCAGCATCGCCTGAAGACCCTCGCGGGTGTGCTTCTCGTCATCGACTATCAGTAGGGTGGCAGGCATGGTATCAACTGGATCGGAATAGCAGGATGCGGAATCAACGGAACTTGAGTGTAGCCTCGCAGCAGGCTCAGCCTTGTTCAAGGAGCCGGATGCGCCTGTGTTTCTGCGGGAACTGCAACGTGACCACTGTACCTTTGCCTTTGCGGCTGTCGATGCCAATTTTGGCGCCATGTGCCCGCATGATCCGTTCGACCACCATCATGCCAAGCCCGTGACCCTCCTTCTTGGTGGAGAAATAGGGCTTGAAAACGTTGGCGAGGTCATCGGGATCCATTCCGCTCCCTGTGTCGGCGATCATGACGTAGACGAATTCGTCGTCCGAACGGGTGCGGATGCGGAGGTGGCCTTCCCGCGACATGGCTTCAACCGCATTTTTGAGGATGTTGAAGAGGACTTGTTTGAGCTGGTTGATGTCGGCGAGGATGATGGGAACCGGACCGTCAAATTCAATGTCCACGGTGATGCTGCGGGTTTTGAGCATTTCCTCCTGCACCTGAACCACCTCCTCGATGATCAGCAGCAGATCGGTGTCGCGCAGATCGGGCGGGGTGTGCCGTATGGCCCCGAGGAAGTGCGTCAGGATTCCGTCAAGCCGCTTAACTTCCTCGGAGCACACCTGGACGGACTTGCGGATCCGGTCGGTGGAAGGGCAGCCTTCAAGGGTTTCGAGTTTGCGCTGAATGAGTTGAAGGTGGATAGTGAGCGAATTCAGGGGATTCCCGATCTCGTGCGCAACGCCAGCCGCCAACAGCATGATGGAGGCGATGCGTTCGCTCTCGATGACTTCCTCGGTGTGTTCCTTATCCTCGGTGATGTCCGCGAGCACCATCAACCAGCCGGGAAGGGCCGCGTTGCTCATGGGAAAGGACAGGGGCAGGAGGAACAGGCGGATGATCCTGCGCTCCGGATAATTCATTTCGATCTCGCGTGAGACGAGGGTCTGGGAGTCTTTGTTTTCGGAAAGGGCATCCAGATCGACCCATCGGTTGAGGTCGGGCCATTTCTCTCCGATGGTGGTGTGTCCAATGTCATCTTCGTCCAGGCCGATAAGCGCGAGGCTCGGGTTATTGGCATACTGGATGAGCCCCCGGTGATCCAGAACAACGATTCCGTCGTGAATCGAATTGAAGACGGTTTCCAGCAGTTCCCGTTCTCTGGCAAGTCGCTGAACCAGAATGGTGAGGTTGGCGGAGTCGAGGTTGTCGAGCCGTCCGAGGATGCGGTTGAGCGAACTGGGTTTCCGGGGCATGGTAATCAGGTGTTTGACTGCGTGCGGGAAAGCGTCGGTGCAAAGAGCGCGAGTAGGCTGGAAGCCACTTCGAGCTTTGTCCCGGGCTGAAGGGCGTAGGTTTCTCCTGTCCGGGCATAAAGGGTGACGGTGTTGGTGTCGGAGGCGAATCCCGCATCGCTGCGGGAGACGTCGTTTGCGACAATCCAATCCAGATTCTTCTCTTCAAGCTTCCGTCGCGCGTATTCGGCAATGTCGCGGGTTTCAGCGGCAAAGCCGACCAGCACCTGACCGGGCTTGCGGACATTTGAGAGGCTTTTCAGGATGTCCGGAACCGGTTCAAATCGTACATTCCATTCGAAGGTTTCCTTTTTTACCTTGTGGGGATGAGACTGCGCGGGCCGCATGTCGCACACTGCCGCGCACATGATGAGGATGTCGCAGGAGGGAAAAAGATCGTGGCATGTCTCATGCAACTCGGCACCCGTGGTGATGGGGTAGAGGTTCACGCCTTGGGGAGGCGGGAGTGCAACCGGGCCGCTGATGAGGTCAACGGTCCAAGCCGCATCGAGAGCGGCTTGTGCGAGAGCATACCCCATCTTGCCGGTGGAGGGGTTGCTGATGAAACGCACGGGATCGAAAAACTCGCGTGTGGGGCCGGCGGTGATGAGGCATCGGATGGGTCGGGTCATGTCGGGATAGCGGTTGGCAGCCAGGATTTTGGAGATTGCATCTCACATGTTTTCAAACCGGGCCAGGGTCAAGTTGAAAGATGGGTGAGGCATGAGGCGGTGGGGGTTCCAAGAGAGGAGTTGAATTGTGACATGGGTCCGCAGTAGAGAAGCTGTCCCCCGGCATCTCCTCCGGTTGGGCCAAGTTCGACGATCCAGTCGGCGAGGCGGATGACGTCGAGGTTGTGTTCGATGATGATGATGGTGTTGCCTTGGTCCCTGAGCCGGAAGAGCAGATCCATGAGGTGCTGAATATCTTGCCAGTGGAGGCCGGTGGTCGGTTCATCGAGCAGGTAGAGGGTGCGGCCCGCCTGACGCTTGCTGAGTTCGAGGGAGAGCTTGACCCGCTGGGCTTCGCCGCCGGAGAGCGTGGTGGCGGGTTGCCCGATCTTGAGGTAGCCGAGACCGACCGCCTGCAGGGTCGAGAGCTTTTCGTGGATCCGGGGTTGCCGCGCAAAGAGCTCACAGGCTGCGTCGATGGTGAGGTCAAGGATCTCGGCGATGTTGAGTCCCCGGAAGCGGATTTCGAGGGTTTCGCGGTTATACCTTTTGCCATGGCAAGCCGGGCATTCGACGTAGATGTCGCTGAGGAACTGCATGTCGAGTTTGATCATGCCATCGCCTTTGCATCGTTCACACCGGCCTCCGGGTGTGTTGAAGCTGAACCGGTTCGAAGAGTATCCCCGGACCTTTGCGAGTGGAGTCTGGGCGTAGAGTCGCCGGAGCAAATCGAAGAGTTTGGTGTAGGTGGCCGGGTTGGAACGTGGACTTCTGCCGATGGGGCTTTGGTCGATGCGGATGACCTGGTCAAAGTGTTCGATGCCCCGGATGGCGCGGTGTTTGCCCGGGATGGTCTTGGCGTGGTTCAGTTTGAACGCCGCGTAGTTGGCAAGGATCCCGTTGATCAGGGTGCTTTTCCCCGATCCCGAGACGCCGGCAACCACGGTCAGGGATCCGATCGGGAAACGGACATCGATGGATTTGAGGTTGTGTTCGGAGGCTCCCAGGATTTCGAGAGCAGGCTCCGTCTGATGGATGGGTTCTCCGGCCCGATCGACTGCGAGGGTCCCGTTGAGGTAGGCTCCCGTCAGGCTTTTGGAGGAAGCCATGCAGGCTTCCGGTGATCCCTGGAAAATCAGGTAACCTCCTTTGGAGCCGGCACCGGGTCCGAGTTCAAGGATCTCGTCAGCTGCCCGCATGATGTCGCTGTCGTGCTCGACCACGATGACCGTATTTCCTTGGTTGCGCAGTTCGAGGAGAATGTTGATCAGCCGGCGGTTGTCGGCCGGATGGAGGCCGATGCTCGGCTCGTCGAGGACGTAAATGACCCCCACCAAACCCATCCCGAGCTGGGTGGCGAGGCGCACGCGTTGGGTTTCTCCACCGCTGAGGGTTTGGAAGGCGCGGTCCAGGGTAAGGTAGCCAATTCCCACTTGATCGAGAAAATGCAGGCGTCTGTGCAGGCCTTGGATCGCATCCCCCATCGGAGCATAGCGGGGTTGGTCCACGAGTCGGCTTTTGACCCACTCGTGAGCCTTTGAAAGGCTCATTCCCATGAATTCCGCGAAAGACAACCCTTCAACAAATACGGAGAGGCTCTCTTTTGAGAGCCGCTTGCCAAGGCAATCCGGGCAGAGTGAGCTGACTTGATAGGCGACGAGTCTGGCTTTGAGCCCGTCACTGCTGGTGTGCAACTGGGTGTTGCGCAGATCGGCCAACACGCCGTCAAAGGGAAGGAGTTCCGGTTTGGAGTTTCCCGGTTTGAGTTTAAAGGCGAATTTGCGCTCCGGTATACCGTGAAGAATGGCGTGACGGGTTTCCTCCGGCAGGTCTTTCCATGGAGTCTTGGGATCGAAGGGAAGCTGCTCCGCCAATTGCTTGAGGATGGCGTTGCGCTTGATGATCATGTTCTTTGACCCGAGTCGCCAGGGTTTGATCGCTCCGCTCCGGACGGATAAATCCGGGTCGGGAACGACCAGGTCCTCATGAAACTGAAGGGTGAAACCCGTGCCTCCACAGGTTGGGCATGCGCCGTCCGGATGATTCCAGGAGAAGGACCGTGGCGTGAGCGGGGCGTAGACGATACCCTCTTTTTCGGATGTCAGGTGCTGGCTCAGGGGCAGCTCGGTCCAGTCGCGTTGGTCAGGTTGCTGAACGAGCGCAATCGCTCTGTCCTGTCCTTCCCGGAAGGCGAGCTCAAGGGAATCCGCGATCCGGCTGCGCTGATCGGAGCGGAGCACGATGCGATCGATCACGATGTCGATCTGGTGCTCCGTGTTGCCGGTCGGGAGCAGGCGGGGTTCATCGATTTCGCGTATTTCGCCGTCCAGCCGGATGCGGGTGTAGCCTTTCTGCTGCAATCGGGGAATCTCCTCCCGCAGGACCGATGTTTTGGCTTTGATTTTCGGAGCGAGAAGCATGAGGCGGCTTCCCTCGGGTTCGGTGAACAAGCGGGCAATGCAATCGTCCAAGGTGCGCCGCAGGATGCGGCTGCCATCTTCGGGAGAGAAGCGTTCGCCGGTCAATGACCAGATGAGGCGCGCGTAGTCGGCCACTTCGCTGACCGTGGCCACCGTGCTGCGCGGGTTTGACCCTGAGCCACTGCGTTGCTCAATCGCAATGACGGGAGACAGCCCATTGATGTAGTCAACATCGGGTCGGTCGATCTGGTCGAGCAATAGTCTGGCCTTGGACGAGAGGCTCTCGATGTATTTGCGGTATCCTTCGGAGTAGAGGGTATCGAAAGCGAGGGAGGATTTTCCGGAACCGCTGACCCCCGTTACAACAATCAACCGATCCCGTGGAATCCTCAGTTCAAGATTCCTCAGGTTGTGTTGTCGGGCTCCTTTTATGTGGATATGTGGGTCTCCTGGCATGGAATTCTATCGTTTCGGGGCAAAACCAGTCTTATCTGGGTTGCCAGAAAGGCAAATGGTTATTTAATGGAGTAGTATATTCTCTCCCCATGAACAAAAGACCTATCCTTTATATCAAACCCGGTTGCCCGTGGTGTCGCGCGGCCCGATCCTTTCTTGAACAGCATGGCCTGGATCTGGATATCCGGAATGTGTTGGCCAATAAAAAAGACATGGATCAGATGATGGAGATCAGTGGCCAGACCATGACCCCCACTTTCCAATACGGCGATTTCGTGGTAGCTGATTTCAGCGTCGACGAGTTCATGTCGGAGATCTCCGAGTTTCCCGAATTGCAGGCGGAACTGGGTATTGGCGACGACGAATAGACGAATCGAGCCGCATCGACGAATCGAGTAAACACAGGGAGAATCCCGATCATGCTGAAGCATATTGTGATGTGGCGCCTGAAG
>JAQVLM010000045.1 GCA_028704125.1 Opitutales bacterium | reverse complement strand
CATCCGCGTGGAGTCCTCGGGTTGTTCAGGCGGGGGTCTATTCGGCTCATTGAGGCCCATTCGCCCTACTATGAGGGTTCCCCAATTCATGGGAACTGCGTCTGGACCGCGAAGGGGATCCTCCTGTCGGCTTTATCCGTGCGGCTAGTCGCCTGTCTTTCGTGTCGCTGCAGCCGGGAGATCAGAACCGGCCGGTCTTGCGGTGCTCAGTTAGGTATTCCTGCTTGGGAAGAAATCGCTGCGGCATCCAGATGCGTTGTCCCATACGATTGAGGAAGTAATCTTTCACCGCTGCTGAAGTATAGTGGTCCTGGATTAGTCCGTGGATGGGCTTATGACAGTCCTATACCTCTTGCAATCCTATGCTCTTGAGGTAATTGAAGGTGGTGTCGTAGAAGTCCGGGGGGCGGGTTGCATCGAGCGGATTCCCTGGCGGAACGAAAATAACCATCCCTTGGCGTGCTCTTGTAAGCAGAACGCGATATGCGTTTCGGAGATAGTTTTGATTGTCGGCGTTGATTATTCTGCACCAACGACTTCCTCGGAAATCATGGAAATGCCACTGTGAACCATCGAATCGAAAATCAGCGTCCCACGTCACACAGATCCAGTCGAGTTCTAGTCCCTGAACTTGGAATTCAGTTGCCGCGTCTTCTAGATAATAGCTGGAGCGAGTGTCATCTCTGTCGTTTGATGATTTGGTAGGCAACGGAAAGAAAATTGCAGAAAAATGAAAGAATCGCTTGTACCATTCACAAGTCTCTGCACATTAATAGTATAGCTTGCATGATGCGGGCTGATTTCAACTATGATCACAAATCTGAAACCAATTGATTCGCTGTCCTACATGAACGTGAGACAGGCCTCGAAATACTCAACTCTGGGCGAAAGAAACCTCCGGGGCTTGATCGCGAACGGAAAGATCAAAGCGATTCGCTAAGGACGCAGGGTCATACTGAGAACAATCGATCTGGATCGATTCCTGATGGAGGGCATTTGAAATGGACTACAGAGAACTACTTTCCAGATCCCAAGTCGCAGCCTGCCTAGGCGTGTCAGTTGCCACCGTCGCAAAATTCCAGAAATCCGGAAGGCTTTGTGCGATACGGCTCGGTCATCGCACGGTCCGGTATGAGCGCTCCGAAGTCGAACGCTTCATCATGGAGAACTCGTGCGCATCCAAATACGGAATGTGATGTGGACCGGGTCGCTTGCCATGTTCCATTGTTTCGGATGAATGTTGAAAAAAGTTTGATTTTGGTCACTTCTCCGATAGTATGAATTTCTGCGCGTGCTATTTTGTCCGTTTATACGATAATACTTGGGTTGGGCATTGTTTGTAATTATGTCAAAATTAGTTGTGATACCCGGTGCGTATGAGACCATTCCGAATAGCTTATCATGTAGCCCGTTTCATGTGTCACCAATCATTGAACCGATTCCTGTGCATATTTCCGATTATATGTAGAAAATGACCCCCCCCGAGACCGCCTTCGATCTTCCCCTTTGGGCTAAGGATCTGATATCATCTGGAGAGCGCTTCTATGACCTCATTCACAACCATGAGGATAGAAGGCTGACAGTTGCTCTTTGTCTTCCCCGTGTTGAGTTTTCGGCTGGATTCATAGGGTTGGGGATCCTCAAAAATGCACTTGAACAAGTGCTGCAATCAAATGAACCCCAGCTCAGAGAATTGTTAGGATCAATGGTTTCCTATCAAGATCCAAAAGGGAGGGTTGTGGTTGGAATTCTTGAGCTTCGCGAAAATGAAAAGACATACTCAATTTTGGAGCCGATCAACGTCAGTAAGAGTTTGAAGCCTGGAGCGGTAACACAACGCCGGACATTACTTAAACCTCGTGAGTATGGCAAAGTCACAGCTCTCCCAATGAACTTCAACCCGAATCGGCAGATCCGATCCAGACAAATCGAAAAAGTGATTTCGCATAATCAGTCGATTTTAGAGCTGAGCCGGATACTCGACTGTGAGCTAACACATCTTCAATCCCGACCTCTTGGTGTCCTCTTCAATGTATTTGGCAACCTATCGAGAATACGCAGTGAATGGTCTCAATCATTGTCGAAAGACAAAAATGTTATTCTTGGGGAGGTTCTTCGCCCGGCGGATGAAAAGGACTGTGAGGATTCCCATCGCTGCCGGTTTTTCCCGGTTCACTCAGAGATAGCAGAAAACGACTCATGCATTGAGATTATTGAAGGTAGTCGTGCCCTTCCGGACCAACTTTCATCAACCCGGAGTCTGAACCGCATTATTCTACTGGCCAGAAACGCTCCATGCTATAAGGATTGCGTCGCGTCCCTCCGGGAGAGTTACAGCCTTTGCAAAGGCGACGCTACAGGCTTCAATATAGAGAACTCCAAACCAATAATCTCGCTAGCCTTCTTTCACAAATGACTTTCGAAGAATGCACCGTTGCATACAACGACGCGAACGCCGTCCTGACAAAGGGTATCCAAACGCGCCGTGTGGACTTTCCGGAACTCGCTGATTTCAACTTTGCCAGACGACGCTTCATGAGTGCGGTCAAGCGTGGTGCAATGCATGAGGATTGGGAAAAAGCATCGGTCTTTTTCTGCACTGTTCATGCGAAGCTCGCCAGGACTCCTTGTAGTCCTTCGTGGTTGATAAACCATCTTCTGAATGACCGCGGAGGACAACAAACTCTCAAGAAATTGCAGCATCGGGTATGTAGCGTCGACCCAAGCGTGCGGGAAAGTTACAAGGAGCTTCTGGAAGGCATGAAAAGAATCTCCAGCATCGATACAAACCCTATACTGACGGAAGTCTTGGCTTTATTGCCGAAAGGATTCCGTAATAACTGCAAAATTCTCTTTGTGCTAAGGGATTTGATGCTTTGGGAAGAATTCCGGAATAGTATCCGCCATATCCCGGATTCAGACCTTAGTGAGATCGTGAAGCCATCATACCTCAGAGAACGCCAGCGAGGTGATCGCATATTCCTATTTGGTCCTCCATGGATGTTTTCCCTCAGAAATGAAGAATATCTGCTCAGGTCGCCGGCCGCTCGCAAAATATTCATTATTGGTTGCGCCCATGAGTTTTCGGGGGAAATAAGACTTTCAGGGTTTGATGATAGTGTAATGATCCCCATCTCCGGTACCCAGAAACCGACATCCGAGGACGACCCATATTCCTTTGAGACTTTGTTGTCAAATCAGGGGGGGAGGCTAGTGTTCAAAAGGTCTTCTGTATCGCGTGTCTGGGAGTCCGGGAGCGTGATTGAAGCCGTGCCATTCAAGTTTGGAAACAAACGGGGAACCTATCTCAGGACTGATTCCAAAGTGTGGACAGTTCTAGTTAATAATGTTGGAGGAATTCCGAGGTGTGCGGCAGTGGAGAAGGTGGATGTCAAGGATCTGGAACCCGAAGACCTGATACTAATGACGACCCATGGTGGTGGCGATATGATACCAGTTGTGGCAGATATGATTCTGCCGCATTCCAAGCAGATCAGAGAGCTTCAATCAGTTTGGAAAAATGCTCTGATTCGTGAAATCGAAAGGCACGGCATTGATGAAGTCGTTGTCCGCCTCGCACACTATGGAGCAACGAAGGCTTCTGCGGCGAATGTCAGAAACTGGGCAAATCCAAGAAGTCTTGGTATGGAGAATTTGGACTCCGATTTGGTTGCACTTCTGAAACTGATTGGCCTCGAGTCCCAATACACAAGCATTGTTGACGGAATCCAAAAACTGCGGGGGGCACATCAAAGTGCCGGAGCCCAACTCCAGCGAAGACTGCGGGAAAACCTGGAAGGACAGGACCTACGAAGTGTATTCACTCATGGAGTGATGGAGGTCAAACATGGAAATGGCCCGGCAAAAACCATTTTCATCATCGAGGAGCGAGGGGTTGTTGAGGAGATACCCGAAGAGTTGGAAGGCGAATTGCTTGAAATGGATGAGTAATCCATCCACATCTTCGGGAGGTGCGCGAATGTTGCCAGCCTTTTGCCCGGTTTCTTCTCCGCCTGGCGAAAGGGAGGTGTTTCGCATGTTGGAATGCGATGTCGGGGCACGCAACTGGATAGTTCTCCACAGTCTCGATATTGCGGATCATGTGCATGCTGCCCAAGGAGAGGCGGATTTTGTTGTCCTCATTCCCGACGAGGGGGTGATTGTCGTAGAGGTCAAATCGCACAACAGTGTTCTCTACACTGAACAGGGATGGTGGCTTGGAGGAAAACATTCTGAAAGAGGTCCATTCAAACAAGCTTCCGAAGCGCTTCATTCTATCAGGAAATACCTTGACCAAAGAGGGCTTTCATGGTCCTTGCCTATCGTTTCCGCCGTCATTTTCACAAGCGCCCCTTTTCAAGTTGCCTCCCCCGAGTGGCATGCATGGCAGGTATTGGACAAACAAAGCTTCCATGCCAGAACGATTTCAGAGAATCTCCTCAAAATCATTCAGACAGCGCGCGAATATTTCGCCTCAAAGAATCTTCCGTGGATGCGAGACGGGGTGGATGCTTCCAAGGATAGGCTTGAAAAGATTGCACAGATGTTGCGACCAAGGTTTGAAGTGCTTGCCAGCCCCATTCAAAGGCGCAAACAACTCGAGGACGGACTAATACGATGCACCGAACAACAGTTTCGCATACTTGATGAGGCGGGCAGCAATTCCCGGTTGCTCGTTTCGGGGCTGGCTGGAACCGGAAAGACGACCCTTGCCATTGAGGTTGTCCGCAGGGAAAAGGCATCCACCCCGGGTTCTGTTGTCGGCTTCTTTTGCTTCAACAGACTCCTCGGAAAATCCCTTTCAAAGGAATGCTCGGCAATCGATGAAGGCATCCGGGTAGGCACATTTCATTCATGGATGCTTGATTTCAGTGGAATCAAGCCATCAACCGGACAAATCCATGACCCCGCTTTCTGGAACCGTATTCTTCCGGAGCATTGCATCGGAAAACTTACTGCGCCAGGCATGCCTTCCGGCTTTTTGGATCTCTTGGTTTTGGATGAAGCGCAGGATCTATTCCTTGACACCTATCTGGACATCTTCGACCAGCTTCTCAAGGGGGGCTTACAGAAAGGTCGTTGGAATATGTTCGGAGATTTTGACCGACAGGATATCTACGCTCAGGGAGCTGTTGGAATGAGAGAATTTTATCAGGAACACATCGATGAGCGTTGTGCCCTTCAAAAACTCTCCGAGAACTGCCGGAATACTCAGGAGATATCGGCAGCATTAACCCTACATGCCCGTCTGAAACCCGGGTATTCAAGAGTCTTGCGCGAAGATACGCGTCATGATCCGGAATTGCTTTTTTATGAGGACGAGGAAGAACAGGTAAGGCATGTCATTGGTCTTTTGAATGGCTTTCTGGCTGAAGGTTTCAAGGCCTCTGAAATCATTCTGCTGTCACCTCAACGTGATTTCTGCCTCGCACAGGCCCTCAACAAAACACCGGAGTGGAAAGGAAGAGTGAAAGAGTATTCAATTGGTCAGCAGACGCTGGCCTTTTCCACTATCCACGCATTCAAAGGATTGGAAGCTTCAGCAGTAATACTAACCGATATTTGTAGCCTGGAGACCGCGAGGGATTATGACCTTCTATACGTTGGAATGTCCCGGGCCTTGCATCGACTGGCGTTACTCTGCAAAAATTCACTGCAACAAAGAATCAAGGAATCCTGTTTCTCATGAACTCTTCCCTGACAACACACCTGAAGAACAGAGAATGGATGGCTTCAGCCCTTGCCGGGGAGATCCATGGCCCGGGGCGTTTCCCGGGCTGGAAAAACGACCTTTACGGACAAAGCGAGGAGTTGGAGCCTATTCCGGGGATGCAGATTAACCATGAGGATTACTACCTCGAGTTTACGGATAAGAGCAAAAGAACAATCAGCATTGAGAAACGGCATGTGCGGAAATCGACAGGAGAGGAGATCCTGAAGGATGAACCACCCTCCAAACGCTACGGAGTAGCATTGCTTTTCCCAAGGGAAAGCGACGGTGAACCCGCAACCGACGTCAATTCTCCTGAGTGCGACCTGTCCGAAGAGACCGCCGAGACGAATGCTGTGCTTCCGGAGGATAGTTCTGTTGATGAGCAAAAAGAGTCCAAAATGCGGCTAAAACGGGGGCAGGAACTGGCTGCAGGAATCAGGTCGCTTGATGAAGCAACAACTGACGAAAGCGATACAGATGCGCTTGGCTTGGCAAGAATTCGCCGCCCCCGAAGCATGGGAATAACGTTTGTAGCGGAAGCCGAATCCGGACCATTGAGAGTTGATTTCTCGGCAGCACGCTACAGAGGTATGGACATTTTTGTCCGCCGAAAAGACAAAGATGGCGAGCCTTTCAGAAAGCGGATCTGGGTAAGGATTCCGGCAAAGGCCAGCCTGCATTTTGACCCTGCCGACGCAAACCTGACCCGCCAGTATACTGTTGAACTTGAACATGAGAAGATCAGTGAGTTCCAACCGATCAAACTCAAGACTGACGTTAGAGTAAGAAGGGTTCCCGAATCGGTTAGCGGTTTTCCTGATTCCGCAAGAATAGTGACGGTGACAATCGTCAATGATACCGAAGCAGGAATACGGGCGAAGGAAGAAGAGATTCTTTTTCAGAGCCGCTTTACCGTCTCTCCGGAGAAAGCGGATACGAGGGTATTCCTGCCTCTTCCTCGAACGAGTGGCGGCAGCGATCCAGAGGAACAATCGCTCTCATTGCTATACCGGACCAGCCACGCGTTTGCCATGGGTCATGGCTGCGCCGGAGACTGGGAGGCAGAGGAAGGAACCCCTTATGCCGCGAAGGTAATTGCCGAGCCGTTCCCCTTTCATGAAACACCACCGGTCACACCCGACCTGTTATACCCGGATCAACACCCCAAGGCCGGGCAGAGACTTTCCATAGCGATGCTTCCGCTGGCCAAGGCAGAAGGCGAATGGATGGCACCTCTTCAGGAGATGGCGAAACTCTATGGTGAATGGATAAAAAGCCAGGAGGAACGGATTGCCCTGCTTGAGGGAGCGTATGCGGCGGCAGCCATAGAACACGTCAATAAAGCAAAAGAGTGCTCTGCACGCATAAGAAAAGGGCTGAACCTTCTTCAGAATAACGACCAGGCCGCGCTGGCCTTTCGCCTCGCCAATGAGGCCATCCTGCTGCAACAGATCTCCGGCCGTTTCCCGCTCAGGGAAATCTCCTATGAGAACCAGCGGATGAAGTGGAGTGATGAGATCAGTCTCCCCACCCTTCAACATGAAAAGGCATCCGAACGGAGCTGGCGTGCTTTTCAGATCGCCTTCCTGCTCATGAGCATACCCGGACTGTGGGACAGCAACGATACGGACCGTGGGATTGCAGACCTGATCTGGTTTCCAACAGGCGGAGGGAAGACTGAGGCCTATCTGGGAGCAGCCGCATTCTATCTGATCGCAAGGCGTCTGCAGGACCCGGACAACCACGGAACAGGGGTTTTGATGCGATACACCCTTCGCCTCCTGACCTCCCAACAGTTTCAGAGAGCGGCGGGTTTGATCTGTGCTCTTGAGAAAATCCGCATCCGGGAAAACAATGAGGCGACGGAAGCCGTGCTGGGTGAGTTGCCCTTCCGCATTGGTATCTGGGTCGGTGGTGGCACAACTCCAAATTCCAATGCACAGTCGATAGAAGCCTATAATGACACTAGGAAGCATGGCCCCAGGAAATATCAGCACGTCATGCTCCGCTGCCCCTGGTGCGGCTCGGAGATAGGGCCCAAGAAGAACCCCGTCAAAAGGGATCAGAATTACGTGTTACATGGATTACGCTCAACCGGCACCTGTGCCGACAGGAGAATTCTCCTTCACTGTCCGGACCCGGATTGCGACTACCATCAGGAACTTCCCGTTGAGGTTGTGGATGAGGAGCTCTATAAGAACCCGCCATCCCTGATTATTGGCACAGTCGACAAGTTTGCGATGTTGGCCTGGAAGCATGAAGGGCGTTCGATATTTGGAATAGATTCCAAGGGTCGACACGAGGTCGATCCTCCGGGTTTGATTATCCAGGACGAGCTGCACCTTATCACCGGACCACTCGGCTCCATGGTCGGCCTCTACGAAGGAGTCATCGAGGAGCTCTGCACAAGACGCAGCAAACTCGATGATTCTGTTATACGCCCCAAACTGGTTGCTTCCACCGCTACGACACGGGCCTCAACACGACAGATCCGGGATCTGTATGCAAGGGAGCAGGTTGCTGTTTTCCCGCCGCCCGGACTGAATGCCGACGATTCCTTCTTCGCCACTTATGACCGTATCACAGAGGGTCCGGACAAGGGAAAAGTCAAACCCGGAAGAATGTATCTGGGTATCCTAGCGCGGGGTTACGGTTCCGGACTTACGGTTAACGTTCGCGTGTTCTCCGCGCTTCTTGCCGCAGCGAGTCTACTGCCGGAAGAGGAACGGGATCCGTGGTTTACTCTGTTGGTATTTTACAACGCCCTCCGCGAATTGGGTGCCGGGCTGACCTTGTTCGGAGCGGACATTCCCGAACGTTTGGCTGATTTACGGAACCGCTGGACACCCGGAAAAGAGCGGAGATTCCTCAACCACGTTCTGGAACTTACGGGCCGCCTCGAAAACAGCGAGATCCCCGCTGCGCTGAAGGCACTTGAGCGCAAGTATCCGAAGGACAGGAAAGTAGTCGATGCCTGTCTTGCCTCCAACATTATCGAAGTCGGTGTCGACGTGCCCCGGCTCGCCATGATGGCGGTCTCCGGACAACCGAAAAATACCGCACAGTATATCCAGGCAACCGGCCGCGTAGGCCGTGAAATACCCGGCCTAGTCGCCATGGCCTACGATCACCGAAAGGCTCGTGACCTCTCACACTTTGAGCATTTCAAGGATTACCACAGTCGATTGTATGCCCAGGTCGAGCCCTCCAGTGTGACGCCATTTACAGTGCAGTTACTGGAAAGAGCCCTCCATGGAGCCTTTCTGGCTTGGATCCGAAACCGCATCCCGGTGGACCAGCAGAACGACCCGCGCGAGTTCAAGCCCGCAGCCAGCGAAGCCCGAAAATCACTGCAGGAATTCGGTGATACAATGCGTGAGAGGATCCGTCTACTTTACAGGCACGACGCAACCACATGCGCCCAAACCCTGACGGTTTTCGATAGGGTGTTGAAGCGCAGGACCGACGAATGGGATGCAGTCACTACCACGGGTGGGAAACAACTGGCAGTCTGCTGGACAAACTCAGACCTTTCCGATGAATCCGGAGATATGCCACTGCTGCGTTTTTACGGGGCACCCTGCAGAACCAAATGGCTCCCCTTCGTATGGCAGACTCCATCCAGTATGCGGGGGGTTGATGCCGAATGCCTTGCGGCGATTATCCCCGAACCCTGATTGCACGCTTAGCCTAACCATTCCCGACGCTGTTGAACTAAAAATGAGCTTCCAACCTACATTACGCCGCAACCAGCTGATCGCGCCCTTTGGCGTGGGTGCCATACACGTGCTCAAGGGGTCGAAGGCGGTGGTCACGGCAGGACTTGATTACTGGTATCGCGGTGCAACTCCGCAGCAGTTGCAAGCTGTCAAACGCTGGGAACCACGCCTCCAGGAAAAGCTTGGCGTAAACCATTTCCGCCTGCCTCCCGGACCGGAAACGGAAATGAAGGACCAGTCGAAGCTCGAAATACCCCTCTTTCGTTTCCCGACATGGTATGTCTGTCCCCGCTGTAACCGCATGGAGCAGCGGCCCCTCGGTATGGACGGTGAGGCAAGATGCCCGGATGCAGCTTGCAATGACGAAACTATGAGACAAGTCCGCTTTGCCGCTGTTTGCGACCATGGTCACCTTCAGGACTTCCCTTGGAAGGAATGGCTCCGCCGCGAAGAAAACCCGGAATGCGCCGGGCAAACATGCCCGATCTACTACAAGGCCGGCGGCTCAGGCTCGCTTGATGATATTTCCGTAAGCTGCAAGAAGTGCGGTAAGAAGCGGACTCTGGCTGGAATCATGAGTGCAAAGCCTGCCGACAGTGAAGCTTCGGATTCTGTGGGACAGCGTGGCTCTACCACACTTTCAAGCATTCTGCTGGCTGAAATGTCGGAAAGTGAGACATCAGGATCCTGTCCGGAATTTCTTTGCCAGGGCGGGCGCGTCTGGCTGGGCGAGCAAAAATCGCAACCCGGCAATAGCTGCACACGGCCACTGCGAGCGGTCCTGATCAATGCAACCAACGTGCACTACGCCCAGGTCGAGAGCGCGCTCTGGATTCCCTCTTCGGATGACGGTTCGAAGCTCGATAAACTCATGAAGCTGCTCGATCGCCCGGACATCAGAAACCACATAAAGATGTTGAAGACCGTGAGCCTTCCGGTCGGACAAATTGCACAAAATCTCCTGCAGAACCATGCATCCGATCTTAAAGGATACGCGGAAACTGAGGTTGTCGAGGCACTTGGCGGAGGGTCAGCCTCAAAAGACCTTTCTTGGCAGTATGGTCTGAATGATGAGGAGCTTATCCGCTACCCGGAGTATCGAAAACTGCAGGAGGCACGCCAGCCGATTACAGCCGAGGAAGACCCGCTCGAAATCAGAACCGCCGATGTGGATAAGCTGCCGGAAAACCTGCGGGAAATCATCGGCGGGATAAGTCTGATCGACAAGTTCAGGGAAACCCGGGTGTATCGGGGTTTTAACCGCCTAGTGCCACAGTCCGTCGATGGTGCCCCCCTTCCTGAGTCGCACCTCTGGCGATCCCCCCCCCGGCAGGACGAAGAGAAATGGCTTCCCTGTTCGATCGTCTATGGTGAGGGTATATTCATCCGCTTCAATGAGGACCGTCTAATGGTCTGGGAGAAGGACAGTGCCCTTGAAAATCACATCAAGCCACTCCAGAACAGGGAGGTTGCGGCTGCCCGCCGTATGGGCCGTCCGTCAAGAATGATCCTCCCTCGCTTTCTGCTACTTCATACACTCTCACACTTGTTGATCCGCCGTCTTGTATTCGAGTGTGGGTATGGGTCGGCATCCCTACGCGAGCGCCTCTACGTGTCCGATAATCCAAAATCTAGGATGGCCGGCATTCTGATCTACACCGCTTCCGGAGACAGCGAGGGAAGTATGGGCGGGCTGGTGCGGATGGGAGAACCCGAGCATTTCTCAAGGATTCTACAAGGTGCCATCGAGGATGCCAACTGGTGCTCGGCCGACCCGGTCTGCACGGAAAGCGGGATAAATGGTGGACAGGGGATCGATGGCCTGAACATTGCCGCATGCCATTGCTGCGCTCTTTTACCTGAAACTAGCTGTGAGCATTTCAACTCGTTTTTGGATCGCTCAATTGTGGCATCTCGATCGAAAAACAATATGCTTGGATTTTTCGCGTGAATTCAGAGTTACCCGTAATCGATCTCTTCGCTGGGCCGGGAGGCTTAGCAGAAGGATTCTCCCATGCAGATTTCGACATACGCCTTTCGGTCGAAATGGATGAGCACGCACATGAAACACTCCGATTTAGAAGTTTTTGCCGAAAGCTTATCAGGACAGGACGAAGAAGTGCCTTGGATAATTTCTACATGGGGCTAGTGGGCAAAGCTCAACCTCAGATAGATGAACTTAGCTCCCAATACCCTGACTTGTGGGAGGAAGCTGATCGCGAAGCACTAAGAGCTACACTTGGTAAAGACTGTCCAG
>JAQVLM010000482.1 GCA_028704125.1 Opitutales bacterium | reverse complement strand
GGCAAGGCCCGCTCTTCCCTCAAAAATGGCGCCGCCTGACACCACAAATCCGGTTGTGTAAAAGGCTTGGACCAGAAGGCTGACCCACAGGTATTGCACGAAGGGGATTCGGGAAAACCCGAGAAAGTAATTCTGCACGAAAAACGGGATCCCGGGTGTGATGCGAACAACCAGTGCCACTTTGAGTTTGTGGTGGTCGGGCACTTCAGGCAGGCGATCGGCGAAGCGCATGATGATCTTTGAGCAAAGGCGATGGAGCGGATAGGCCGCCACAAAGTAAGTCCAGATCATGGAAACGACCATGGCTGCGTAGCAGATGAGAACGGCGGTTGCTATTCCAAAGCGCTCAGTGAAGACCACCCCGGCCAAAAGGATGACGGGGCTGAGGGGCAGGGGGATTCCTCCGACGATCACCACGGCTGCGAATAGCGCCCATGGCCTGTCGGACATCGCTTCGATGGTGTGGAGGCTCCATGCCTTGAAATCCGAAGGATTTATACCCATCCGGTGCAGGATCATAAGTCCGAGAACCCCGGCCACGGCGCACCCAGTCATCGCCAACCAGAATTTGCGGGAGCGAAGCAGTGTAGAGAGTCGGCTTGATGGATTTCCGGAATTCATGGCTGGGTTCCTACGGGTTCCTTCCTCCGAATGCAATCCAGAGTTTGTTGGCCGGGCGTGCGGGTGAGACGCGGGTGCAGGTGGGTGGATTGCGACATATCGAAATTACGTCTGGGGCGAACGGTTTTAATCACCCATTTTCAGGATGTGCCGAAAGTGTGTTTCTGAAACCGGTTGGATCGAAAGCCGCATGCCTTTGCGGATGACCAGCAGTCCCTCCAGCGCGGGATCGGATTTTAACATCGGAAGGGTTACCGGACTTGCGAACTCGCGTGTACAGCGTACGTCCACCGCATACCATAATGGTTTCTCCGGGGTCGAGCGGGAGTCGGAATAGGGCGAGGTCGGATCCCATGCGGTGGGGTCCGGATAGGCCTCGCGAACTACTTCTGCGATACCGACAATACAGGGCGGTTGGATGCGGGAATGGTAGAAAAGCACCTGATCGCCGGGTTTCACTTCGTCCCGCAAAAAGTTGCGCGCCTGAAAATTCCTTACCCCGTCCCACGGAGCGGTTTTGCCCGGAGAGGCAGCCAGATCAGCGAACGAAAAAACGTCGGGTTCGGATTTGAAAAGCCAGTATTTTCCCATGTCGCATCAAAGATGCGCGGAGAGCGTGGCCTGGCAAGTCGCAGTCGGTGAAATGGGCGCGGTTTCCTTTGGATGGATCAGTTGTCTTGAATATAGCAGGTTTGTGGGTAAAGTTTGCCAGATGTCGATTCTGTTAACCTGTAGTCCGCTATGAACCTTGACTATAATCCCGACCAATTGAGAGTGCCCCACAAGGGAAAGTTTTCCCTCGATGATCAGCCCACGCGTATTGACAAATTGTATGCATCGAAGAAGCAGGTTGCCGGGCTGCTCGATGAATACACGCGGGAACTTTCGGAGATTCAGCAAAAGCTTTATGCGGATGACCGCTATGCGGTGTTGTTGGTTTTCCAGGGGATGGATGCCGCAGGCAAGGATGGATTGATCCGGCATGTGTTTTCAGGAGTGAATCCGCAGGGATGCCAGGTGTTCAGTTTCAAGCAACCGAGCAGTGAGGAGTTGGACCATGACTATTTGTGGCGGGTTCACAAGCGGATGCCGGAACGAGGCCGGATCGGGATATTCAACCGGTCATATTATGAGGATGTTCTTGTGGTAAAGGTGAATCCGAAGGTGTTGGAGGGGCAGAAGATTCCGCAGATCTATATGGACAGCCCCAAGTTCTGGAAGGATCGCTACAAGGATATCAACCGTTTCGAAGATTACATGACCCGTCAGGGAACTCATATCCTGAAGTTTTTCCTGCATGTATCAAAGGAGGAACAGCGGCAGCGGTTCCTCAGCCGGATCGACGAGCCCGACAAGAACTGGAAGCTCAGTCCCTACGATGTTGAGGTGAGGGCGCATTGGGATGACTATCAGCAGGCGTATGAGGATTGCTTGAGAAAGACCTCAACCAAGAGTGCGCCGTGGTACTGCATTCCGGCTGACGACAAGCTAAACGCCCGTATCCTGACCTCCCACATCATTGTGGAGTCGCTTCGCAAGCTTCCGGTTGATTTCCCGCAAGTGGATGACGCGCACCGTCAAAGGCTGGCAGAAAGCCGGAAGCGTCTGGAGTCCGAAGGATAAGGAGGGAGCCGGTTTGGCGCCGTGCGCAGTATCGGAACGGCTTGGCCGGTCGGTCGGTGTTGATCAGTGGGCAGCAGGGATTGGAGCGCGGCAGGCGCGGGTTGATCAGTGGGGACGGATGTGGAGTGGTATTGCGTCTGCGTTTGCATGACATGATGGGCTTCTGTTCGGGATTCTTCAAAACCATGCGTTGGATGGCTGATATTTCCGCTTGCCCGTTCGGAGGGAATTCTACATCCTTGGATTCTTATGATCGTAACGACCGCTCAGCTCTTCAAACACGCCTATGGCAAGTATGCCGTTGGCGCCTACAACATCAACAATGCCGAGCAGGCTATGGGACTCTTCAAGGGTGCCATCGACTCTCAGGCCCCGTTTATCATCCAGATCTCCAAGGGTGCCCGCAAATACACCGACAAGAAGATGCTCGAAGCCATCATCCGTGCGGCTGATGAAATCTTTCCGGAGGCGATTTTTGCCGTTCACCTTGACCATGGTGACGAAGAAACCTGCTATGACTGCATCAACTCCGGCTTCTACAGTTCGGTGATGATCGATGCATCCCATGATCCCTTCGATCAGAACGTTGCCATCACCAAGCGTGTGGTGGAAGCCGCTCATAAGAAGGGGATTTCGGTTGAAGCTGAGTTGGGAATG
>JAQVLM010000481.1 GCA_028704125.1 Opitutales bacterium | reverse complement strand
GCGATGTCCCTGACCTTGAACTCATGCGCGATCGCGGCGAGGTTTTACACCCGTGAGCGGCCCGCGATGCCCACCAGTTCAAGCCGGTCACTGTGGGCGCGGATGACGCGAAGGGCGTTGGTTCCGATGGATCCGGTTGCTCCCAGAATGACAATGCGGCGTTTAGGGTTCATCGGCATAACGCGGACATTTTTTATCGGGATCGCGGCGGGCTTGTCAGCCGAGGATGAAGTATTTGATGAGCAAATACCCGGTTGGACAGGCCGCAACCAAGCTGTCGGTCAAGTCATAGATGCCTCCGATCCCTGGGAGAATCCCACCGGAGTCTTTGGCGGAGCATGAACGTTTAACGGATGACTCGAAGAGGTCCCCGACCATTGCCATCAGGGCAATGCATGCGCCCGAAACGATGACTTTGATGGTCCAGATGAGCGGGGAATGGGTGCCCAAGGCGCGTTCGGGATGATCCCAGAATGTGAAGAATGCGAGGGCGGCAATGGATGCGATCACAACCCCGCCGATCGCTCCTTCAATGGTTTTCCCCGGACTGATGCTGGGCGCCAGTTTATGCCTTCCGATCTGGGAACCGACGAGCAGAGCGCCCATATCCATGATCTTGGCAACTCCGATAACGATCACGCACCAGCGCAGCACGGTCCCTGGAGGAAACCCCTGTGCCAGCAGCATGTCGAGTTGGAGGATGACACTGCAGAAGGGCAGGGTGATCCCCCACACTGCGAACTCTGGACGTTTGATGAAGGCTGGGATTTTTCCTTTTCGGGTGAGGGTGAGGATTTGGGAAAGCAGAAAGAACACGAGGATGCCGTCAATCCATGGAAGGAGTGGGTCCGGTTCAAGCGCACTCCATTCGAGCGCGAAGTGGAGAATGGGAGGGAGTGCGCCGCAAACCACCAACAGGAGCCCAAACATGATCAGGGAAGTGTTCGGGGCCGCGATACGGATAAAGTCGCGGGCGGTGAGTGCGCAGAGGACCGCAATGAGGGCAACGCCTCCCTTCAATCCTGAAAATGCCAGGAATGCGGCTATACCTACAATAAGTGAAATCGATGTGATGATGCGGAACCCCCATCGGGTTCCTCCTGCTTTTTTCTGGGGTTGTTGGGTCATGCGGGAAGGGGGCGTTTGGCGATCTGCTCGCTGGTCATTCCATAGCGGCGTTCGCGTTTCTGAAAACTTTCAAGTGCGCTGGCAAACGCTTTACGATCAAAATCAGGCCAGTTGAGTGGACTGTAGTAGATCTCGGCGTAGGCGGCCTGAAGGAGGAGAAAATTGCTGAGTCTGGACTCTCCCGAAGTTCGGATGACCAGGTCTGGATCGGGCAAATCCGATGTGTATAAGCAGCGCGACAAGGTATCCCAGTCAAGGTTCGCCGGATCGAGCGTGCCCGCTTGCACCCTGGCGATGAGCTTCCGGGTGGCATCGACCACCTCGACCCTCGATCCGTAGTTCAGCGCCAGGACCAATGTCCTCGGGTACTGTGCGGTGCTGGATTCGACCTTTTCGAGCTGCGCCACAACCCGTTCGGGCAGTTCATGCTTACGCCCGATTGTGCGGAGTTTGACCCGGTTTTTGTGCAAAAGGGGTTCCTTGCTCGCCAGAAACTCGGAAAGCAGGTTCATCAGGGCATCGACTTCTTCGCGGGGACGATTCCAGTTCTCGCTGCTGAACGCAAAAAGGGTGAGAACCTCGAGGTTGATCTCGGAAGCACATTCAAGGATACTTTCGACATTGATCACGCCCCTCCGGTGTCCTTCGATCCGCGGTAAACCGTGCTGCTTCGCCCAGCGACCGTTGCCATCCATGATAATGGCAATGTGACGGGGGACAACGGAAAAACGGTTTGTCAGCTGCTCATGCATAGAATGGGAAGAGAGCTAACACGGAAAAAAGGCACCCGCCAAGCCTAGAGCGGAGGAATCGGGCATTTTCCCGAAGGAAACCAGACTGTTCGGGATGCTGTCTCTGATAGGTGTGTTTGCATTTCAATGACTAAGGACAGGGGTTGCTGTGTTCGGGAACCCATGATTCGGAAAGGTCCGGGAATGGGGGGCGGCTCAGGGGACGCGTGGCGATCGCGTAAAGTGCAACGGGATTGTCGTCTCCGGCGATCCGGTTTGCGTGAATCGTTCCACAATCATGACAACGGTGAAGGATGATCCATTCACCGTTTTTTCTCGTTGAAATGGCTATGGGTTCCATGAGGCCCAAGCATTTGCACAATCGATCTCCTGGAAGGTTGTCGATGTGGATGCTCCACAGGCAGTGTGGGCAGTGGTTGCGATGGTGGGTTCCAAGCGCTGATTTATCGAAGGTTTTGGAACAGTGGGCACAAGTGAGTTGAGGTTCCATTGAGTCAATATTCAAAAGGTGTTCTGGAAGGACGCGGTATCACGGCGTGTCGACAATGCAAAGACTCACACCAGGAGCCTTTGGTGGCGTGTATAGGTCGCGGCGAATCAGAATCTCACAAGGGAGATCCTCGATCAGCCTGCAATGGCATCATCCAAAACTGTATGGAAACTCATCAAAGCGTTCCATGCTTGCGATTTTTTTAGATGAGTCAAGATGCTCCTGACGAAGGTCTGCCATTACAGGAACGAGAACTGTAGCCGAGTCGAGGGATGGTTTTCGGATCGCTCACAGAAGCAGGGTGATGGTGGAAAAGAGAAGACTTTATATCAATAAGCACACAGGGTATTTATAATATGACCATGGGTGTGGTGGAATCAAGTCAGGTAGGCGATCATGAGTGATTTAAGAGTGGCAATAGCGACTCGTAGAGGGCGGGGACGGTACCATTCGTTTCGAAGCCACCGCAGGAACTGCTGGCTTCTCTGAGTGCAACGCAGGACTTGGCAGTAAAGAGGGTTTGGGGTGCGC
>JAQVLM010000480.1 GCA_028704125.1 Opitutales bacterium | reverse complement strand
GCATTGGCCAAACATTGCAAAGGATGATTTCGAAACGACTTACATTTGCAGAACAGATCTCGTCCATGATCACGATCGGATCGGACCCGGGGCGAAGGAGATCGATTGCCGTGAAGCTGTTGACTCCAACTTCGCGGACTTCCAGTAAAGCCAGGCGGATTTTGCTTCGCGCCAAGGTTGTTGTCCGTAGATCGTTCTTCATGCTTTCGAAGGTTTCCTCCACGAACAAGTCAAAGAAGCATCTTTTGTTTTCCACAGGGGTGGCGTGCACCAGAGCCATAATCGTGTCGTTCGAGCGTAGTTCGATATCAACACTTCCTTCAGGCAAAGCCAAAGCGGCCATCACTCGCAGTCCGATGGTAGGATCGGACTGGGCGCGGTCGATGATCATGTCATTCAATGCTTCGTTGAGTGCGTTAATCTGATCAATGGATTCCGGCGAGAAAGGGTTGTATGGGCAGTCCGCAGGGCATGCATATTCGGAATGCCGGTTTTCTCCGCATTCACTTGCGCTGATTTGTCGTCCGGCTGCCGGACATGTCCGCTTCTTTTTCGCATTCCCCATTTCAGGACCAAAATAGGAATTTGGAAGGCGACACAATACAGATTCTATTTGCAGGGTTGGGTTGCGAGGGCGGTGGGCATCGCCTCCACTGTTTTGCAGGAGCCACGGGTGAATACGTCATTATCGGGACGTTATGGAGTTTCGGGCTTGGCCTGGCTATCGCCTGGCTCACCCGGCATGCGATTGGACTTGGCTAGATCCAATCCGCTGACAATGGTGGTAGCCTGTCATGTGGCTAGCCGGTTCAGGGGGTTCCAGTGGCGCTGAATTCGAGTGGATTCGAGGATGGATTCGTTGCGTCGATTTGGATTTGAATGGTTTGTCCGCTCTGGACGCTCCGGTTTCCGACGGGAAGGATAGAGAGTGTCGGAACCAGTTCGAACGCGCCCGCGTCGGAGAGGGAGCCCTGTGGTCGGGTTGTTCCCCGCTGGTCGATTGCCGGCGGGTCCTCGGATTCGGGGATGAGGTCTATTGCTGGACTGCCGATGACCAGTGCATGGGTCAGCGTAAGTCCACGGTTGTCAGCGAGAACCGGATTCAGGATGGATGCGAGAGGCGTGGGCTGCGTTCCATCGGAGGTGGCTAAGACGTCGGACGCGTCGAGATAGAGAACGGACCTTCCAACGATGGATTGGGCCGTGGTCGCTGATGTACATCCCAGAATATTATACCGGTCCATCAACCAAACACCGGTTTGTGCAGACACCCGGATATCAGCGGCTCCACTTCCAGTGTTTCCCGATACGATACAGCCTTGGAGCGAGAGTTGACCTTGGGAGTAGATCCCTCCCACATGCGTTCCTAGATTTCCGGATATCGTGCAGGAGTAGAGATGGGTCCCGTTATCATCATAGATTCCTCCAGCTCCTGATTGAGCAGTATTGCCGGAGATGGTGGAGTTTGTGAGGTTGGCCAATCCTTCGTAATTGTATAGGCCGCCTCCGGAAGCGACGCCGGTGGCCCTTCCTTGAGCGGCAAGGTTTCCAGAGATCGTTGACTGGAGCAAGGTCAAGCTGCCGTCATTGATATAGACGCCGCCTCCTTTGTCGGCTGAATTGTCGGCAATGGTGGAATGGGTTACGATGAGGTTTCCTTCAACCAGATAGGGACTCCCATTCAATTCAGTGAGTTTGTCTTCAACCCATAACCCGCCGCCATCTCCCCATGCGAAATTGTTGGTGATGGTGCACCCAGTGATATCGAGAGTTCCCCCTTTAACACTGATTCCACCGCCCGCGATTGCGTGATTGGATGCAACCGTACAGTAGTTGAGTGTCATGGTTCCCAGCTCGTTGCAGATCCCGCCGCCATAGTCCGCATAGTGCAAGGTCGAGTTTTCGGAAATTTCCGAATCGGTCAGCGTGGCGTTGATTCCCTGGTTGTATATTGCGCTTCCCTGATCTGCCCGGTTTCCAGTGAAGGTGGATGTGTTGACCTGGAGATCAGCCACATTCATGAGACCTCCTCCGTTGCTTTCTGAAACGTTGTTCGAGACGGTGCACCCCGATACGACAAGGTTCCCACCGTTACGGATGCCCCCGCCGTCGTTGCCGGAGACATTTCCGGTGATGGTTGAGTCGTTCAGTAGCATGGTGCCTGAGCTGAAAATGCCGCCTCCCGTATCGCCAGAAGAGTTGTTGGAGAAGGTGCAGTTGTTGATGCTTGGTGCCGAACCATTTGAGAACAACCCGCCTCCACCGTCCGTGGCTGAGTTGGCCGTGACCGTGGAGTTGCTCATGGTCAGTGTGCCCAGATTGTAGATCCCACCACCGAGTCTGGTACCATTCTCCTCGGGAGCGACTCCGTCCCGGATGGTGAGGCTGTCGATGTGCACGGTGCCAGCCCGGATCGTGAGGATGCGGAAATCGGTCCCGCTTTGGAGGGATCGGCTCAGAATGTGACCCGTGCCTTGGAAAACGATGGTTCCACTGGCTTTGTTGATATCGGGAAGCGTTGAACTGAGATCAATGTTGCGGTCGAAAATGATTTGATCATCTCCCGGGTTTGCATTTGAGGCGTTGATCGCCTCAGCCAAGGTGGTGCGATTGATGGGTCGATATTCGGCGGATTGAAGGGTGAGCAGCGGCAGAGCAGCGGACGCCAGAATCAAGAGGCGAACGATTACAGACGAGTGGTGGTTTCTCACAGGTGTCATGGTGGGAGACGCATGGAGCGGATTCTTCTGTTCCGGAATCATGTTATGGACATGAGCCGGATAACGGTAGTAATAACGGAAGGCGCTCAAGCTTTTGCGGATGTCTGTATCAGTGTCAACCCAACAATTGTGCGATTGTTTCTGAAGCCGTATGGAAGCTGCTTGTGAGCTCGCGCATGCCGC
>JAQVLM010000479.1 GCA_028704125.1 Opitutales bacterium | reverse complement strand
TCATTTGGAAGCGTGACATTCAAGGATCGTGAAAAAGTAATGGATCGCTTCCTCCGCAACTGGCCATCCAACCGCAAGATGATCATCCAGAAAGGTTGGGTCGATCTCGATGCGCCCTCCAACTGCAGCAACCTCTGTGTGGTCGGGAGTGTGTCCCACGATGAGCTTTTCAAACACGCATCCGTCGTGATTCACCATGGCGGTGCGGGAACCACTTCTTCTTGTTTGCATGCCGGAGTCCCACAGGTGGTGATCCCCCATATCGGAGACCAATGGTTCTGGGGTCGCGAGATGAAACGACTGGGAGTGGGTGTCAGTTTAGGCAGATCCCGCTGGCCCGAACACCTTTGCTCGGCTGTCGACAAAATTGCTTCCGACGATCGATTCCGTCAGCGCACGGACGAAATCCGCGCCATTCTGGCCCATGAAAACGGAGCCACCCAAGCCGTCTCTGTGCTGGAATCCTACGCCGCTGAATGCCACCGCAAGCCTTCAGTCACAAAGGGGCTCTGAAGGTTCGGAAGGAAGCTTCCTCCAACCACCCCCGCATGCCATCCGCTGCCTCAACATAGACATGATGGTTTCGCGTCCTGAGCAAACGCGCATAACTCCCATCCTTGAGCGTCATCAATGATTCGCTTTGGCTGGTCGGAGATACCTTGAGATCGGCATCCCCGGCCCATACAACCCCACGGCGGGAGTCTTGCGCCAATCCGACCCATGCGGCCACACAAACAATCACGATCAGCAACATCAGAATCCCGACATCCCTGTAGCGTGCTCTCCTTCTCAAAAGCCCCGCATACGCACCCCAACTGAAACACGCCATCCAGAATGATCCCATGGCCATCCACGACCAAACGTCCTCGGGCAACAACAAAGCCAACTGTTCCAGTAATCCCGGTTTAAGCTCCGCTATTCCATCCACCTGCCTGAGATAGCGCACAGCGTTCTGGGTGTCCGGATGCATGAATCCCATCCGGTCCGCCCGTTCCAAATGCCACAATGCGCGCCCGGACGAACCCAAACGGTAATGGGCCACTCCCAGGTTGTGATGAATCGAGGCCGATTCACCTTCCTCAAGACACAAGGTCCAGGCCTCCACGGCCTCACGTGTGGAACCAGCTGCATAAACCTGCCCGCCCCGCAAAAAGGCGGCCTCCGCTTCAGGCGACCACTGACACTCCCGCGCAAGCAATCCGCCGGGCTCCACAAAGCCAACCATACCCAGGCTGCCAACCAGGCAGAAAAACCATTTCAGGAGGCAAGATCCGTTCATGCGCGCCCCCCTTTTTTCCGGGCTTTCACACTCGATTTCATGAGAATCGAGCATAGCTCCGACACGCGCTCATATTCTGGCTTGAGAGGAGGTGTATCCGCACGGGAACCGGAAAAGCGGGACTGCTCATACTGGGTAACATAGTATTCTGCGATCCGGTTCATTTCGACAGTGGAACCGCTCAGCTCCATCAACTGCGCCAACTCATCCGATGTCATGGCCTCCACATGGTGTGAGCCCAATACGGCAACCGAGGCACACAAAGACAGATAGGCATCCTCGAAAAACACGTCCGAATCGCCTTTTGCAGCAGCGGCTTTGGCAAGTCTAAGGTAATGGTGCATCCATCCTCTGGCTTGCTCTTCCCGGGCGTAGCGCTGATTCACCTTAAGCCGGATACGATGGATTCGCCACGCCGCAAAGCCGGCAAGACTGGCAAACGGAAGCAGTTGCCATAGCCAAAACCATGGCTTTGTGAACAATGGCATGTCGAAAACCGAACAATCACTCATTTCCCATCTCAACCGCGCAACAGGAACCTCAAACGGAACCACCGCCGGACCAATTCCCCCTTCCTGAACCGGGTCGCGGATAACAGGAGACTCCACCGCTTCTGTGTTCCGCACCAGGCTTTTTCCCGACACCCTGATCGCAACCGGCTCAGAGGCCAAATCCCGGAATGACTTTGTCTCCACATCAAAGTAGCGGTATGCAACTGGAGGAAAAGCATCCAGACCAGACTCGAGCGGGATCAATACGTACTGATACTTCACCTTACCCCGATACCCCAAAAAGTCTTCATCTTTAAACTCACTCTGCGGAGGAAACACACGCCAGGAATCCCCAAGATGCAGAACCGGAGCCTCCAGTTTACTGAAGTTACCCTGTCCCCCGATTTCGATCGTCAGGTCTACCGGCTTTTCGACCTCCATCTCCGTTTCCGAAAGAGTTAATACCATTTCGAACTTCCCAACTCCTCCGTAATAACAGGTCTCCGCATCCGGCATTCCGAGACTGGTTACCCTTACATCCCGATCCTCGCTGAATACCGTGAACGAGCTTTCGGTGAAATCCTGAAGCAGGCGCTCCCGCTCCAACAACGATGCTCCATTCTGATCCCGCACCCACCGGAGGAAACCATCCCGGTCGTTCGGCATCCGCAGATTTACACTGATCCGAAAAACAGTCCGGACAATTCCCGACCGCAACGGCGAATAGGTAAGAGGCCAGCTGTAAACCCGGTATCTCAGGTCCCCCCGCGTCACCAATCGCTCGATGGGGCTGGGGGATATGGATTCCAAGGCCACGTCATTTCCAATCTTTTCCGGCTTTCCGTATGTCACGTTCTGCAGGCCATCCAAAATCAGGAGGTTAAGGGTGGCACGCACCCGCTGCCCAACCCATAGCTCATCGGACGGATCCTCGAGTTCCAGCCTTACCCAATCATCGCGTGCTTCGCGCTGGAGCGTATCCGGCTCAGCTACCTTCAACACCGTAGCGGGCACCCCCAACGTACCCCCTTGATAGGGCATCCTGAACGCGGGCATGATGATGCGACCCTGAAAATTCGGATTCACTTTGAACTCCAGGCGAATACCGCCCGGATCCATCCCCATTGAAGACA
>JAQVLM010000478.1 GCA_028704125.1 Opitutales bacterium | reverse complement strand
GCAAGCAACGCCTTCGTCAGCAACTGCAGGCCTGGCTGCCCAGACGCCAATGAATACGCTCCCCTAGAATGTGTAACCCACATCCAAACACCTCAACTCCCATCTGAAGACGCACACCACAAAGAAGAAATTGCATAGAAGCATATCCTTGGCGTCTCTGCCTTAGGATATCCTCTTCAATCCTGTGAATCCCGGCCAGGAACTGTTCACAAAGAATGACAGTCTGTTTTCTTGGCAATCAGCTTCACACGATAGGCTCCACGCAGTATTGACGGCTCATCGAGTAGTATCTCAATGCCACTTTCATCACTGACAAGATCGCTGAAACGCCGGGTGATGTCCGTCCCGAACAATGCAGTCCCAAAATTCAACAGTCGACGCCAGATCGTCAGAGAACGGTTGTCAGGAAGGAACTTATCAAACACAACAGCGCGGCCGCTCGGCTTCAAAGCTCGCAGATTTTCTCTCAAGCAGATCTTTCCGTCGGGAATGACGCTCAGGATGAGGTTGAAGATCACAGCATCGAAAGCCCCCTTCCTCGACCATAAGTTCCTGAGCATCCCCTTGAACCAGATGAACATCCCGATCCACTATCGGAAGCTTCCGGCGCGCCTTGGCGAGCATATGGATACTCAGGTCCACCCCCACCGCACTCACTCCAGGCGGTAGAAGCGGAAGGTCTGCACCCGTACCCACACCAACCAGCAACACCCTATCGCCGGGTCGAAGATTGAGCACCTCCATCGCACGCGTACGGCCGGGACGCATGAACCGTCCGGCAACCCTGTCGTAAATGGGCGCCCACAAGCGGTAGATCAGAAGATTCCGTCGATTATTCATTTTCATAACACATACTCGCACAGGTGCCCTATTGCGCTACACGACGAGGCGCACTTCAGCCCGGTATACTCCATCTTCCATCGAAGCCGCATGGTAAATGCCACCATGGGCTTTCACCAAAGCATCAACGATCCGAAGACCGATTCCGGTGCCGGGTGCTCCCTTCTCTCCGAATGGATTCGAAATGGTGAGAATGATATTCATTTCTGAGTCTGCAAGGGTTACCGAGACGTCTCCCGTGCCGTGCCGAAGCGCATTGCTCAACAAATTGTTAAGAATCTGCCGGATCATCCACGGAACCACCATGATGTTCCTATCGGACTCACAATGCCAATACAGCTCACGGCCCTCATCCATCGCGAGGAGCGAGAACGGCTCAAGACTGTCGGAAATGAGCGTAGCGAGGTGAACAGACTCCCGATTGATATCGAGCTGACCGCGTTCCGCGCGGGCTATGAGCAAGCATTGATCGACGTATCCTTCCAACCGGTGCAAACCATCCTGAAGGGTCTCTGCCAATGCAGGATCAATCGAAACCGAGGATTCCTCCAACTGAAGCCTCATGAGTGTGAGCGGGGTCCGCAGTTCATGAGCCACGCGGGCCGAAAACTCTGCAACGTCACGGTACGACTCCTCGATCCTGTCCAATAGCGCATTGATGCTTCGCGTAATGGCCTCCAGTTCCACATCCGCGTCGGGCGTCTGTATCCGTTGATCCAAACTGCTGGCCTCAATCAGCTGAAGCTGGGAGTTGATACTTGCCAAAGGCCTGAACGACCTGCGCGAGAGGGACCTTCCAATGAAAAGCGCAACCAAGGCAAACGGGATCGAAACCAACACTGAGATATGCAGAATGTGGCCCGCAATGTCGTTGATCTCGTCCTTGGAGTACGTACCGTGCAGCACATAGTCGGGATACTCGGGATGAACACGTTGCCACTGCTCAACATGCAATTCATGGCGAAGGTGCAGAAAGGTAATGGCCGCAAACAGCAACCCAACAATCAACACACTCAACGCGAACCAAACCGTCAGCCTGAATTGGAGCGGTCGCCGTTTCACGCGGAAACCTCTCCTTTGAGAACGTACCCAACACCCCGAACCGTATGGATGAGGGGCGCCTCATCACCCTGTTCAATCTTGGTGCGCAGATACTTAACGTAGACCTGAACCACGTTTGTCCCTGAATCGAAATTCTGATCCCATACATGCTCCACAATGGCGGTCTTGCTCACTGGCTTCGGAGAAGCCAGCATGAGCAACTCCAGCAACGCGAACTCACGGTTGGTGAGCAGAATTTCCCGGGTTCCCCTCCAAGCGGTATGGGCCATCAGATCAAGTCTCAGATCCCCCACTACCACTTCATTGCACAAGGTATTGCGCTGACGACGCATCACAGCACGCAACCGCGCGAGAAGCTCCGAAAGAGAAAATGGCTTCGGAATGTAGTCATCCGCTCCCGCATCCAGCCCCAAGATCCGATCCTCCACCCGCGTTCGGGCTGTCAGGAGGATGGCAGGGGTCTGATGTTTCCTTCGCCGGAGATGACGGATAACGGAAATCCCATCCTTTCCCGGCATGAGAATGTCGATGACCCACGCATCGTACGGGTGGTTTTCGGCTAGCCAAATCGCCTCATCCCCATTTACGGCAAGATCAACCGCGTAGCCCTCCTCCCGAAGTCCTTTCTCGAGGAAGGCCGCTACCTTCGATTCGTCTTCTGCAACCAGTATTCTCACGAGGGCCGGATAAAGAAAAACCGCAACATACTATCCACGGTGTTTGAATGCAAGGAGTCTCAGCCCATTCAGGCAGACCAACACCGTGGAGCCTTCGTGCCCGACCACTCCCAGCGGAAGCGGAAGATCACCCAACAGGGCAAATGACACCAGAACGATGATGACACCAAGCGCAAAAATGAGGTTCTGAGCCACTACCACACGACACTTTTTTGCGAGCGCAAATGCGTTGAGCAAGTGGGTAAGCCGACTGCTCATGAGCACCACATCGGCAGTCTCCATTGCCACATCGGAGCCGGCCGCCCCCATCGCGATCCCGACATT
>JAQVLM010000477.1 GCA_028704125.1 Opitutales bacterium | reverse complement strand
GCTCTTGTTCGGACCATCCAACAACTGATTGTAGAAGTCGAACACGCTGTCGTCCAGAAGCGTCTTGGTGCGGTATTGACCTGAACCGGACAGTGGCAGCTTCGCGGCGGTTGCATACTCATTGTAGTTCAGAACGCGGAAGAACTGTTCCGAGTAAGCCTTTCCAAAAAGCCCGTCTGAAGGTCCGCGAATACTGTTATTCGGCATACGCGCCCCCACATTAATGTACCCGGAAGTGGCTCCCAGAATTTCTCCGGATCCGCCATCCATGAAGTAGATCGGCTGCTGCTGATTGACAATTGTTCCCAGATAGGGCTGCCAATTCATGTTGTTCGACTTGTCAATGTTCATACCCCACGAACGATAATATGGGGTCTGATCCGCAGTCGGGAAGGTATCCACCAACTCATTCCGTGCATCATACGGGTTGGTGACCGGAGTCTTACCCATCCCCGTTGTCGTCGTGAAGTTACGATCGTTAGCGGCAGGCGCAAACCAAGGAGAAATCGCATCATTTGGTGGAACAATGCGAGGACGGTTTGCGTTGATGGTCCCGTGCTCGTAGTTCGCACGAAGGGTCGTGCGGAACTTCTGCGGATCCAGCCACTTGGGCTCGAAACGCACGGCGACATAGGCGCGGTCGTCATCTTCGAAAGCCGGATCCTGCTGGAATTTCTCACGATCCGACAGACCTTCGACACGAACTGCCAAGACGTCTTTGATGATCTGGCGGTTGATATCGATGCTACCACGAATGCTTCCGTAGGAACCCACGCGGAACTGTATTTCCCCCGTATCGTAGAACTGGGCAGAATCCAATGCGGCATTCACGATACCGGCCGGGCTTCCCAACCCGAACAGCAAAGAGTTCGGTCCACGCTGAATGTCCACGCGGTCAGTGATGTAACTGTCCCATGGAATATCCGTGATGTAGAAGTCGCGGGTATTATCGGCTTTGGCGAGACCACGCACACGGTTGGCCCCTGCGGGAGCGCGCAAGCTCTCGGTTTCGTCCAAGGTTGTTCCGTTGCCCAAACCACCATAGGTGCCCCGGGTCCCGGCCACTTCGGCGTTGGCGGTGAACTGCAGCAAGGTGCTGTTGTCCGTTGCACCAATGTCAGTGAGCATTTCTGTCGTGATAACCGATATCGCGGAACCGACGTCTTTGAGGTCGGTACGGATACGGGTTCCAGCCAAGGTTTGCGTGGCGAGATATCCAATGCTTTCATCCGAACGGACTTCGAACGGAGACAAGATATAGACATCCTCGTCAAGCGACGTTTCTTCCGATGGGGCGGGTCCAGTCTGCGCAGCGAGTGGCAGAGCGGCACCGCAGAGGATCGCAAGCGATAACCTCTGTAGAGACTTATGAGTCGATTTCATAAGGTTTCTGAGTTTCGTAGTGATGGGTTACAACTGCGAACACGACCACCACAAAAGCTTTCCGGAACGATTCCGGAAAAAATGAGCGGGGGGTAGAGATTCGCAATTCCGTTGGGTCAACATTTCTATAATTTGAAAAAGCACCTCAGTCAAACGTTTGAGGTGAATTTCCAGAACAAGACTTTAGGCAATTGTTCCGTCATGCCAATCTCAAAATGATTCAAACGTTAGAAAGATTCTCAAGCATTGGACTTGCCGGACGGCCAAGCCGCTTACAAGCGCATCTTTACTGTAAAGTCATATACCTTCGGATACCGATCTGACATCCAACCCTGAAAAAAAGGCATCCCGAATGCTAATTCAAAACCGCATGAAACGGAATCGAGCATCCACGTTTTCAAACCAACGCATTGACTGAAACCAAGAGCATAGCGGAAACGCGAATGCTCATGAAGCTGTCACGACTGGATCAGGCCTTCGGTGGAGACCAGGAGTCCTTGAGCGATGCGGCGCGGTTGAACACCAATTCACCATCGGCAGCCGTGCGGGTTTCCCTTACAAAGTATCCGACCCGTTCAAACTGGTAACGGACATCCGGATCTGCCGAAGCGAGAACCGGCTCAACCTTGCATCCCTTCAGCACCTCCAGCGACTGAGGATTCAGGAAATCGAGGAAAGAATGGCCATCCCCATGATCCTCCGGATCTTCAACCGTGAACAGCCGGTCATAGAGCCGCACCTCGGCGTCCACCGCATGCGGGGCAGAAACCCAATGCAGCGTTCCCTTGACCTTGCGCCCATCGGGAGAATCTCCACCTTTGGTCATTGGATCGTACGTGCAGACCACCTCGATCACCTCGCCGGTTGCGGGATCCTTGATTACATCCTCGCACTTGATGAAATAGGCGTAGCGCAACCGCACCTCCTGACCGGGAGTCAAGCGGAAATACTTCTTGGGAGGATGCTCCATGAAGTCCTCCTGATCAATAAAGAGGGTTCCGGAGAACGGAACCATACGAGTCCCGAATGAAGGATCCGTTGGATGGTTGTTTGCCACCAGCATCTCCTCCTGGCCCTGAGGGTAGTTGCGAATCGTGACTTTGAGCGGGCGCAACACCGCCATCACACGGGGTGCCTTATGTTCCAGATCCTGCCGGAGGCAATTCTCCAACAACGCCATGTCAATCCATTGCGGGCGTTTCGAAACGCCGATCCGATCGCAGAAATCCCGCACCGATCCGGGCGTATACCCGCGCCGGCGCAACCCGCTCAGAGTGGGCATACGCGGATCATCCCACCCATCCACTCTGCCCTCCTCGACCAACTGCAGCAGCTTGCGTTTGCTCATGATCGAATAAGTCAGGTTGAAACGGGCAAACTCGATCTGGCGCGGATGAAAGATCCCCAACTCGCGGCTGAACCAGTCGTAGAGCGGGCGATGGTCCTCAAACTCCAGGGAACACATCGAGTGGGTGATGCCCTCAATGGAGTCCGACTGACCATGTGCAAAATCATACATCGGGTAGATGCACCATTTATCCCC
>JAQVLM010000476.1 GCA_028704125.1 Opitutales bacterium | reverse complement strand
GAGGATGTTGAATACCAATCCGAAGCAGGCGAGCACCCCGATCCACTGAATGACATCTCTCCATTCGTTCCCATAGGTGATGAGCCCATGCAGGCTTTTCATGGCCCACGCGGATGGAGTGAAGTGGGCCGCAATTTGCATGAAGTCCGGAACGATTTCCAGCGGCCACCAGCAACCGCCGAGCGCTGCTGTTGGGATGGCGATCATAATCGAGATTCCGATGACCCTGTCCTCTGCTTTGATGATGCTGCCAAGAAGGAGACCAAGCGACGCGGAAACCCATGAAAACACCAGCAATGTTGCAATGATGGGAACCAGTTGAGAACCGATGTTGACCCCGAAGAGAAAATGTCCAAACAGCAGCATACTCCCGATTTGGACACAGCCCAGCATCATCAATGCGGTGAGTTTTCCGAAGAGAATCTGGGTGTTGGTCAACGGATGCACACTCATGCGCCTCATGATACCATTTCTCCGGTTCTCCGCCATGGAGGCTCCTCCGTACAACAGCAGGTTCATCAGAAGATACATCACGATGATGCCCGGCAAAGACATGTTGAATCCAACCGGGATCGGATCCTTTCCCGCGAATCCGGACTTCAGTGATACCGGATCCTCCGCTCCGATGATTGGGAGCAGCCCTTCCCGGGTCAGGGACTCTCCACTGTGAAGGGTGGCGTGTTCAAGTAGGTATCCATTGAATGCGATGATGGTGCGAACCAGAGATGCCTCTGCCAAGGCGGAAAGCGGCTCGCTGCCACTGTCCGGACCCGTCATGAACTCAACATGCACGCCCTTTTTATCGAGGACCTTGTCCGTGAAATTCTCCGGAATCGCGATTGAGCGTTGGGAGTTTGACTGTCCCTCCGGCTTGACCGCCTGAATGCCCTGTTGACTGAGCGTCTCAACGAAAAGGTCTCCAAGGAACCCAGTGTCGAGGTTGCGGATTTCAACTTTTGTCCGGGCATCATGTGGATCGGAGGATGGGCGCGAGGCAAAGCTTGTGAAATACACAAATGCAAGGGGTATGAGCACAAGCCACACGATGGATGTTTTGTCCCTCAGAAAGATCCGGAGATCATTATAGGCGATGGTCCATATCTGTCTCATGCCTTGACTCCTTTCTCAAGCCTCACGCGGAAAAGGATGGTGGCCCCGAGTATGAAGATGATGCCACCTCCCGCCAGAAGTAAGGATGCATGGAGCGACTCGAGTCCGGGAATCCAATCCGACTGCAGTTTGCGTATCGATGAAGTGAACCAATACACGGGAGAAACCGGAAGCAGGTGTTCCTTGAAAAACGCCGGAAGCTGTTCCGGTGGCCACATTGCCCCGCCGGTCATGGCCAGCGTCATGGCCAGCATGTTGTTGACCACGTCCGCGCGACGCTCGCTTCCGACAACAGCTGCCATCAATCCCATCAGTCCGGCTGCGAACAATCCATAGGATACCGCAAGCCACGCAATCTCGAGGGGATGCTTCCATTCTATCCCGAAGATGAGCGAGCCTCCAGCCATCAGCACCACCAGAGTGATCAGGACAATCGTCACCGCGTAGGTAACCTTGCTCAGAATAAAGACGATGAGCCCGTCTTTCATCGTCCGGTAGCGTTCCAATGTCCGCAATCGGGATTCGCGATAGAGGTCACGCATGCAATTGTCCGCGGTCATGAGCAAAAACATCGATGCCAGGCCGATCAGGAGGAATCCAAACAGGTTGAACTCGTTCTTGGATTTTGAATCCGGCTCTGCTTCCTTCTCAACCTTTGTGTAGGATATCAGCGGAGGGGTCAGGTAGTCCTCCAGCCCCTCCAAACGGTTGATGTTGCGATCGAGAAAGGCACTGATGGTTCCCAGATTGGCAATCCAGCTGGATTCACCATCTTGCTGGATCAGGACGCGCAGTTCCCGGAGATCTTCGCCAAAGTTGCGCGACACCGCGTTGAGAAAGGTGACGAGGATCGCCATGCCTTCCTGCGCCAAAGTTGGATAAATCGACTCAGCCGGGTTTTTGATCAATTCCAGAGTCAGCGCCTCCGATCCGGAGAGAAAATCCTCCGAAAACCCCTCAGGAATTACCAGTACCGCGCTGAGCTTCCCTTTTTTTATCAGTTTCAATGCTTCCTCCCGGTCGAGAAAGTGGAGGTTGATCCGGCTCTTGAACTCGTCCTGCGAGGACGCTCCTTTGAGCATCTCACAGAAGATGGAGTCATCCTCGTCCACGACTGCTGCGTTGATAGCGGATATACCCTTGCCGGTTTGGGTGTCCATTCCGCCAAAGGTGAGTCCGATGAGCGCAGTTATCAGCAAGGGGATTGCGATGAAAATGATCAGCGGGACCGGGTTCCTCCGGATCCTGAGGCAATCCTTGAGGATGAGGGTGAAAAAGAGTTTCATGCGGTTTAGTCCCTCAGTTCGCGTCCGGTCAATTGGAGGAATACGTCATTCAGGCTGGGTCGCTTCAACGTGACGTTTTCCATGTGAATAGGAAGTTCCAACAATTCCCTCAAACAGTCGGTCGGATCGCGATCCGAGTGCGGGGCTACCAGCACTTGTGTGTCGGACTGTTGCACGATGCGGAAACCCTTCCCGAGTTGATCCCAAATGGAGGCGGGCGCATCCCCGAATGCAGCTTCCATTGAGTAGAGCTGCCCTTTTCCCAACCTTGACTGGAGCTCCGCAAGCGATCCTTCGGCGAGGAGTCTTCCTTTGTCGATAATCCCGATTCGTTGGCACAGCGATTCCGCCTCCTCCAGATAATGGGTGGTGTAGAGAATGCCCGTGCCGTTTTTGGCGAGGGCCCGGACGAATTCGAGGATGCTTGCCCTGGCCTGAGGATCGATCCCAACCGTTGGCTCATCCAGCAAGAGGAGTTTGGGCTGGTGCATGAGTGCGCAGCCCAGATTGATCCGCCGTTTCATGCCACCTGA
>JAQVLM010000044.1 GCA_028704125.1 Opitutales bacterium | reverse complement strand
CCACTCTGTGCATACGCTGGGAACTTCCTTCAAGCTCGGACCCGAAAGCCTGCGCGCTGCCGTCATCAAAGATGATTTCCAGTGCGAATGGGCGGCCAACGAAACCGTTACCAACGACCCGCTGTTCAGGTCCTATTTCGGGAAGCTTCATTACCTGCAAACCCTCCATCGCCCGCATCCGCTCATCATGCGGCCGGGAGTTCAGTACCGACTGACCATTCAGTTCGATCCGGACATCCAGATGGCAGAAGAGTAAGGATCAAATCGGGCTTGGTGGAAAAATTGCCTTAAGTTGTTCCGTATTCCCTCGATATTTGTCTTGGGAGTGCGGATGATCTTCCGATCTGAAAAGCACTGTTCCACTTAACCCGAAAAGGATTCCTACCGTGTCTCTCCGAATCACGCTCAAACCCCACGAGAAGATTTACATCAACGGTGCCTTGATCTCCAATGGAGACACACCGGCTTCGATCTTCCTCGAAAACAAGGCCCGGCTGTTGCGCGAGAAAGACATTCTCACGCCGGACAAAGCCAAAACGGTGTGTGAAAATATCTACCTCGTGATCCAAATGATGTATTTCGATCCGGGAAACGTTCCAGCCCTTCATAAGGACTATTGGGAACTGGTCCGCAAGCTCATACAGGCTGCGCCAAGCACGTCACTTATGGTGCATGAAATAAGCGAGTGCGTGTTTGTGGAAAACTACTACGGAGCACTCAAGCTCGCTAAAAAGCTCATCGCATATGAGCAGAACCTCATGAACAATGCCCATACCTCCGAATAACCCCTACCAGAAGACCCACAAGGCGACCATATCCGGAGTCGATATCGAGCTCCTTGTTCTGGAAAAAGCATCCATGATGATGCGACGCTGTCAGGAAAACTGGACGGATGACAGCTTCAACCGGGCTCTCGACGATGCACTGCGCTACAATCAGAAGATATGGGATGTCTTCCAATCCGACTGGCGCAGTCCAGAATGCCCCCTTTCCCGGACCATGAGGGAAAACCTGCTCAGCCTCGGAATATTCGTGCGCAAATCAACTCTCGACATCATGGCCTATCCGAAGAAGGAAAAGCTCGATAGCCTCATCCAAATCAACGAGCACTTGGTATCGGGCCTCAAGAAACAGAAGGAAAACCAGGTAACACCGCCACCTTCCGAGTAACGGAAATATCCGCACACCATGGACGGCTCGTCACCTTGCTCCGCGCAAACATCCGAACTCGCCGTCGCATTTCTTTGCGAACCGTGGATGCCCTGCATTGAACGACTCAACACATTACTGGACAACGTCCAGAAGCTCCACTCCACATTCGTCCAATCCATCGCATCGATGGAAAACCCGCCAGACGAAGCCATCCAAGCCTCACAGGCATTGGAAAGTGTTTTCGGCCATATAGCGGATGCAGCGGATGCCCGGCAACCCGGCCGGATGTCGGATCTTCTCGCCGCATGGCTCGTCCCGATTCTCGCCGGTATGGAAGAGTGGATCGAACAGGAAAGCACCCAAGCTCATTGAAACTGGATTTTTGGGGGTTCCCGTCGTCTTTTCCTTTTTTTTTTCCTCTAGGCCTGATACGGATATTCGTTCATCATGATGGGATCCATCTTTTCAGTACTCGGCAGTCTCGGCATGTTCCTCTTCGGAATGAAGATCATGTCCGAATCTTTGCAAAAGCTCTCAGGAGGCCAGCTTCGCAACGCCATGCGCACGGTCACGCAGAACCGCTTTGCCGCAGTCGGCACCGGATTCTCCGTCACTTGCCTGGTCCAATCCTCCTCCGCAACGACGGTCATGATGGTGAGCTTCGTGAATGCCGGACTGCTCACCCTTACCGAAGCGATTGGCATGATCATGGGAGCCAACATCGGCACCACGACGACTTTCTGGCTGGTCTCTTTCTTCGGATTCAAAGTCAGCATCAGTGCGTTTGCACTACCCATGATGGGGATTGCCCTTCCGATGTTGTTCGCCAAACGCAGCAAAATCCGCGCAACAGGCGAGCTCATGATGGGATTCGGTCTCTTGTTCCTTGGTTTGATGTTCCTCAAGGATTCGGTTCCCGACATCCAGAAGAATCCTGAGGTCCTCGAGTTCATCACCAACTTCACAGGAAAAGGTTACTGGAGCATTCTGTTCTTCTTCGCTTTCGGGACCCTTCTCACCATTCTTGTCCAGTCATCATCGGTTGCGGGTGCCATCACCCTCACCATGGCATACAAAGGCTGGATCGATTACCCCACCGCCTGTGCCATCATTCTAGGGGAAAACGTTGGCACCACCATCACCGCAAACCTCGCCGCCATCGGAGGCAATGTGGAAGCCAAACGGGCCGCCCGCTCCCACCTCGTTTTCAACCTGATCGGAGTCATCTGGGCGCTTGCAGTATTCATGCCCTTCACGACTCTGGTTGACCGGATTCTCCCGATCGATGCCTACCAAGCGGCCAATATCCCAATCCACATGGCCCTGTTTCACAGCATCTTCAACATTGTCAACACCGGTATCCTGATCTGGTTTGTCCCTCAACTTGCCCGACTTGCCCAGCGCATGGTCAAAGACACTCCGGCTGCCATTTCCGATCACGTCTCGTATGACTCCGCATTTGTTCCCAAAACGGGAGAAATCAACTTGGCCGAGGCGGAACGGGACATTCAGGTTATGGGCAGTCTCGCGAGAGACCTGGTCAAAGGGTTCTCCGAAATCATCCTCACGCCTCCGGAAAACCTTGGCGAACGGGTCGGGCAACTCCACAAACTTGAGCAGGACAGCGACCGCCTGGCATACGAGACCACCCACTTCCTCCTTCAATGTACCTCTGGAGGCGTGTCATCCCAGACCATGGACCGGGTAACCGCCCTGCTCCGCGTCATTGCCGAACTGGAAGATATCTGTGACTGCGGCTACCGTCTGGTGCTCATGGCCGAACGCAAACACCGCAAACAGCGGATGCTTCCGGATGATGCCATCATGCAAGTCCGGTACTTTTCCGACCTGATCCTGCAATTCATGGATTTCTACTCTTCCCGCCTGACCGCTCCAACGGTTGCATCCGATATGGAAACGGCCTTTCAACTCGAAAACAACATCGACCGCTTCCGGAAAAACCTCCGCAAGGAATCCATGCTGCGCATGCAAAACAGTGGTGATGTCATCAAAGCCGAGCTGCTCTACATCGACATCCTCAATCACATGGAACGCATCGGAAACCACTCCCTGAACATCCTTCAGGCCTTTCGTCACGCCTGACAGGCGAGAGATTCCTACGAGACGCGATAAAACCTTGGCCGCCTATCTAAGGCGGGACTCTTAAACAGAAAGAAATTTCTGAAGGCCCGGCCTTGCTACAGTTAGCCGGAAGCATAAATCACCTTCTCTTGAAAACGATACTTCCTAGAAGGATGCGCCCTGCTTCAGTTTTTTGTCGAAGCCAAGGTAAAGATTAAGGCCTTCCTCAATGTCCCCTCTCAGGTTGATCCGAATCCCTTCAATCGGAATGCGGGTGTCCTTTGAGAAAGAATGCCCCTGAAGCAAGAGCATCGAAGGTTCCTCCGCCGCCTTTCCGGTTGGGACCAAATCCAGGCGCATGCCCGTCACCACCATATCCTGCACGGCTTCATTCAGGCGGATGTTGTGTTTGGGATCGATCACCACATCCGGCAGGTAACCATCCAGCCATCGGGTGTCCGTTTGGCGGAAACGTCCCGTCTCGCCCGGCATCAACGCCACATAGCCATGCCCCCAGCGGATATACCCATCGTCCAGCATCAGGGGAATGCGGCCTCCGAGCTTCCCCGATACCTCAGCCTGAAACTCGGGAATCAGCGCCGCAACCTCCGCCGCTTCGACATTCTCCATCTCGATCGTAAAGTGGATTTCCTTCCACGGCGGCCGCAGGACAAATCCCTCGGCAAGACGGACCGTCCCACCGCAGAATCCAACCGAGGCAGCGGACACTTCCAGCCCACCATCCTCGAGCGCACGGAATTCCACCCGCGCATCCTGGACAGTGACTTTGGCCAACCGGATTGATTCCACTTCCAAAACCTGAGGGGACTCGTCCCGGATAGGAATCAGGGACTCCACTTTCGCTCCCGCCAGCGACACCCCACTCACCTCCAGGTCGAGTTTGGGAATGGCCAGACTCAGATTGGCAATCGACGCCTCCACATCCGCCTGCACCTCCGTGTTTCGGGAATGAAACGCGCCTTTTGCCTGCAGCAGCCCGTCAATACGGACCTGCCCGATATCCCCGCCTGGCAAGTTCAGGTCAAGGTGAACCGGTGTGTCGCCGGAAACGCTGCCCAAGGTCCAGTGAATCTCGTTGAGCGTCCGGTCGGATGCCGGATTCCGGCCTTCCACCGACAGGCTCAGGCTGGGATCCAGAATTGTGGCAGTCCACCGGTGCCGGATATCACTGCTTGGTTGGTGTTCAATGGCTCCCGAGAAATCCATCACCTTGAAGCCATCCCATTCAAGCGACGCGATACCCGCCTGAATCAAAATGTCCGGGGAACGATCCCCATCCCGGAACAACTCGAGTGATTCCACCGCCCACGACGCCCCATCCCACGTACCCTTTGCGCTGGCATCCAAACGCACCCGGAGGCTGGATTTCGCAGCCGACACCGGATCCTCGATCCACCCATCCAGCGAGCGTCCGTCCGTCGAGCCTTCAAGGGACAAACCCATCTCCCGAACCGTAAGATCCCGCCATCGGGTTCCCGCATCTTTGAGCGCAACCGACACTTTCGAGCGAAGCTGACCGTCCATGTTTTCCACGTTCAACCGCATGGAGGGTTCAAACATGACCGTTCCACCTTCATCGGCATAGGACACAACGATCGGCTCAACCTTGAGGCAGGAATCGATAACCTGTGGCAAAAGGGCCGACTGGTTCCGGGGATCCCATTCCAACTTACCCGACAGCACCATCGGCGCAATCGATCCGTCCCCCGCCTTGAGCCCTTCCACGGAAGGCGCAAGTCCGACCGTCCAATTCCCTTTCAAAAAGGAACTCCATGCATTTTCCAGCGCCACCTGCGCCCCAGTCACCAGGATCGGGAATCCATCGATGCGCACCGCGGAAGCATCCAGCTCCACTGCACCATTCCGCAAGGTGCCACCAATCTCGAATGCCTCCGCCTTCAAAGCATCCACACCGCCCGCGCTTCCATTCAATTCCAAGGCATCCACACGCATCGTGAGCTCAGCCACGCTCCGCAGCGGATCATCCCAATTCAGTTCAACAGAACCATCCATGCCGAGCTCGGATTTCAAGGCATCTCCAGCGGTCAGTCCATCCACTTCCACGTGCAGGTCCCATTCCGACAAACCACCCGAGCCCTTCATGCGAAGCGCGATCTTATCAATCGAAAAATCCCCTTTTGGATCCGACAGATCCAAGCTCAACCACTGGGTGCGCACGGAGGAAACACCCAATTCATCCCGATGCCACTCCAATCCGCCCTCCATCCGCTCCAGTTCGACCGGCAACGGAGCATCGAGCCGCAGAGCCCGCATCAAATCGCCAACCCAGGCGGAAATCGACTGACCCTGAAAACCCACCCACAAACGCTGCGCCAACGTCGCCTCCTCCCATTCCGCCAAAACCGACAGCTGCGAATCACCCAAACGGGAATCCACCATGAAATGACAAGTTCCATCCTCCTTCCGGAACCCCATCGATCCATCCATGCCGACCGGATCCGTGGAAGCATCTCCGACGATCACCTCAAAACCGGACACCAACACCCGCCCGATCGGAATCGCCGGGATCCGGTATCGAAGCCATTCCCGATCAAGAGACACAGGTTGCCCGGGGTCAGACCGGGCGACAACGGTCGAATCCGGACGGGTCGACAGAACCGCTGGATCCTTCACCTCAACCAGGAGCCCCTGGATCAGAACCCCTTCCACTTCGCCCCTCAGGAGCGATGCCATTGACATCGATATTTCCAACGATCCGATTTCGACCCGGACTCCGTCCCGGCTCCATTCCAAACCCTCCACTCCTGTTCGCCATGGGGACACCTCAAGGTCCCGGAAAACAATCGACCCCGCGCTGTCCGGCAGGATCCGGTTCCACACAGCCGCCAACCACAATGGAACCGTTGCCCACAAGACCACCACCGACATCAGCACGAACCAAAGCGCCACCAGTAGCCAACTGACGACCTTGCGCATACGATGCCTATTGCTGTTCCCGCTCATCTTCCGCCTTTCGAATCATCCCCGCCCTTAAGATGCTGACGCGGATGGAAGGTCGCGTGTTCATCAAACTTCCGGGACGCATCAACCTCGGTATAGATCTGCGTGGTCGAGATATCGGCGTGCCCGAGCATCTCCTGGATCACGCGCAGGTCAGCGCCCCCATGCAGCAAATGAGTGGCAAACGAATGACGCAAGGTGTGAGGCGTTACCGGCCCTGGCAAATCCAGTGCCGCCGCATACTGGTGGATCAGGTGCCAGACCGTCTTGCGCGAAATCGCTTTTCCGAGGCGGCTCAGGAACAACTCGCCTCCGGTTCGTGGTTTCACCAATGCGGGCCGTCCCACCGCGAGGTAATCGCGCAACGCTTTCAATGCCGGTTGCCCGACCGGGCATATCCGCTCCTTCGCTCCTTTTCCGTAGACCTTCACGAGCCCCTCCTCAAACGAAACGGCGGTCGCCCTTAAGCCACAGAGCTCCGACACGCGAAGTCCACTCGAATACGTAAGCTCCAGAATCGCCCGGTCCCGCACCCCCATCGGCGAATGCATCGGCGGGGCCTCCAGCAAACGGAGCATATTCTCAATCGAAAGCGAATGTGGCAACCTGCGCGGAGCCCGCGGGCGTTTCAAGGCAGCGCTCATCTCATCGGTTCGCACCCCTTCATGCCGCAGATAACGGGAAAAACTCCTGAGCGCGGAATGCTTCCGGGCAATACTGCGATTCGTCAGATCCGACTGCCCCATCCGGTGGGTCCACTCAAGCAGATCCTGCGTGCTCACGCCTTTCCATGAGGTAATACCCTTCGAAACCAACACAGCCGCACACTGCCGTAGATCGCTGCCATAGTTCACAACCGTATGTTCGGACAGGCCCCGCTCATAGCGCATCCAATCCTTAAAACCCGATATCCCGGACTCCATTGCCTCCGGAATTTCCACGTCAGAGTTTTCTGGACTCTGCGCCTTCGGATCGAGACTATCCACATTCGCACTCATTATCTTCGGCAAGCCAACCCTCCCAAGGATACTCGCCGCGGAATCCCTCCATGACAATGTTTTTCCAGTCCGTTTCCGCATCCCACCTTCACCTCCTCCTGTCGCTTCTGTGCGGGTTTGCCACACTATGCGGGAACCCTATCGATCCCGAACACCCGCAGCAAGAGCCCACCGCAATGGCCGGATGCCCGGAGGAGCTTCACATCGCCCTATCCGTGGAACTCGAGTCCCTGGATCCGCAAACCTCTTCCTCCATCGATGCGATCAAGGTGCAAAGCGCGCTTTTTGAAGGATTGGTGTCCATGCATCCCTTCACCGGAGAAGTGGAACCCGCAGGCGCATCCTCATGGGACCTTTCTCCGGATGGCAGCGAGCTCACTTTCCACCTGCGTAAGGATGCACTCTGGTCAAACGATGAGGCCGTCACCGCGCAAGACTACGCCTATGCGTTTCAACGTCTCCTACACCCCCGATTGGGATCTCCCTATGCCGATCAATACGGCGTTATCCTGGGGTCGGATCGTTACCGCCAAACCCTCAATACGGCGGACCTTCCAGTCACCGCAATCGATCCCCATACCCTCCGGATCCGTCTGGAACGACCCACTCCCTATTTCATCGACCTTCTGGCCCGTCCCTGCGCGGCCCCGCTCCACGCCCCCACGGTCATGGGTTCCGGCGACGGGCTGACGCGGAATGAATCATGGTCCATCCGGCCGGGATTCGTCTCAAACGGCCCCTACACCCTTGTGCATTGGCGTGTCAACGAGTCCATCCGGCTTGCGCCGAACCCCCACCACAACCGTCCCGGGCATGTGCTCCGGCCCTTCCTTGTTTTTCATCCGATCGAAAGTGCCCACGTTCAGGAGCGGGCTTTTCAATCAGGCGCCATTCATGTCACGTCAAAGATTCCATCGGAACGTATCCCGTTCCACATCGGAAAGCCCTGCCTCGAAACCCAGGTTGAACTCGCCACCTTCTACCTCATCCTCAACACCCGTCAACCCGGGCTCGACTCAACTCAAATCCGCCAGCTTCTCGCCCATTCCATCGACCGCCAAACCATCACCGACCGGATCCGCATGCGCGGTGAGCCACCCACTGCGGCTTTTGTGCCACCATTTCCAGGCTTTCCGATTGTCCCCGATTCCCCAAAACCAGTCGTGAGTAGCGCGCCCGTGCCGCAAACCCGACTGACCCTCATTTTCTCCTCCTCGGAAACCAATCAGGCAATCGCAGAGGCAATTCAGTCGCAGGTAATCAAAAAAACCGGAATCCAGCTCGACCTCCAACGGGTGGAATGGAAATCCTATCTCGACCGGCGTAACCGCAAGGATTTTGACATCTGCATGGCCACATGGATCGCGGACTACCCGGATCCGCTCGCCTTTCTCGAGATGTGGACCAGCGACGCCTCCAATAACTTCTCCGGCTGGGCCAACCCCTTTTTTGATCAGCTCATTGAGCAAAGCCACCGATGTACAGACACCCGGACCCGGATGCAGACCCTGGCGAATGCACATACCCTGCTCATCCGGGAACAGCCGATCATCCCCCTTTTCCACCTCAACCGCATGTTTCTCGTCCTTCCCGATCTGCGCCCATGGGGACAATCCCTCCTCAACACCATCCGCTACCCCACCCTGAAGTCGCCTCCATCTGCCCATCCGTAGACGACGTTTGAAAATCACTCCATTCATCAGCATGAACGACAAAAACACTCGCCAAAACGAACCCGATTCAGGCATTTTTGTGCATTCATTCCTCACAGACGCAGAAAACACGGCCTTCCACAAACATGATACAATGGTATTACAAAGTCGGTGAAACCCAGACCGGTCCGGTACGATGGGAAGACATCGCCGCACTCGTGGACAAGGGTGCCTTGAGTCCGGAAACGCTTGTCTGGCAGCATCAGCTTCCCCGATGGACCCCCTATCAGGAAGCCGCAGCGGATGCCGGGGAAACCAACGAAATGTACCGCATCATCCACGATGGTGGACAGGGCCTGAAACCCACCGTGATGGCAAACGGATTGTCCCGCAGCCAGAAAGCGGTTGAGCCTACCCGTATTCCCTTTTCCTTCACCGGCAGTGGATCCGAATACTTTCGAATCTGGTTGGTCAACACGGTCCTCACCATCCTCACCTTTGGTCTATATGCCGCTTGGGCAAAAATACGCCGATTGCGGTATTTTCACGGACACACCCATCTGGATGGACACACCTTTGATTTTGTTGGAAAACCCATTCCCATTCTCAAGGGGAACCTCCTTTTCGGATCCGCGGCGGTGGTATTCATGGTGCTCCAGCACTACGCTCCAATCATCGCTTTTTTCGTTGGGATAGGACTCTATTGCGTTGCCCCACTTTTGATCGTGAAATCGCTTCGTTTCAGAGCGAGAAACACCGTCTATCGAAATGTCCGATTTGCGTTCTGGGGACTCAACCGCGATGCCTACACAGCCTACATTTGGATTCCCATGTTGGTGGGCCTCTCCGCAGGTATTATGAAAGCCTATTCGGATTATCGCAAAAAACTGTTTACGCTGGGGAACTTCGCATGGGGAGACAAGGACGCTGAAATGGGGGGAGACAGCACGTTCTTCTATGTAACCATGTTCAAATCATTCGGATTGCTGGCACTCGCCACAATCGGACTCACCTCCATCCTCGGATTGAGTGGCATGTTCAGTCCGGAGAATCTGATCGATGTCCCCGTCCCTGGAATCCATGAGTTTGCCAGCTATAAGAAGGCTGAATCCGAGCAAAAGAACACTGGGAAAGACGAACCGAACGACGTCATCAAAGTCAACGAAGGCTTCACGATCTACCGTTCCGGCGCCGAGATGCCTGCAGCATCGGAAACAAATATAAGCGCGACGAACACAGGATCTTCCCCTTCCGGAAAAAGCCGGGTGCTCGTGATCACCTCCGATTCAGACCCTTTGAATGAGGATGGACCGTGGGCTGACTCCGATATCGATGCATACGAAGATGAGTATTATGAATCCGCCAACGATCATGATGCGGACTTCGAAGTGATGATGAACGGTCTTTTCGTCAAAATGTGGATGATGTTGGGAGTCTATCTCGCCCTCTATTTTGTCGCATGGTCGTATTACCAGATCCGGATTCTCAACTACAGCATCAACAACCTCGAGTGGAAGTCGATCGGCCGGATGGAGTCGACCGTGCGCTTCAGGGATTTACTCTGGATCTACTTCACGAACATGGTTCTCACGGTCCTTACACTGGGGCTGTTTTCTCCATGGGCGCGCGTCCGGATCGCGAAGTATCGTGCAGCGCACACTTTTCTCCTCTCGACCGGAAGCCTGGATCAGGCATTGGACACCCTATCCCCGGAAGCTTCCGCACTCGGAGACGCAGGAGCCGACATCTTTGATTTCGACATCGCGTTCTGACCGTCCAAGCGCTGTTGTTCCTGCTGATTCCACCGAACATAACGCTGAACATTTCTCATGATTCCGGATGATCCCTGATTCCAACAGCAGTTGTGTCAAAGTCGAAGCGGTGATGTTTCCTCCAGGATCATCCATGCAGGTTCCGGTCACGATCGAATTGGACCGTTTCTGTATCCGCATCACAAGCCCCGGATTGGAACGATCGGAGCAAGTGAAAGACTGCGCCATCAGCGAGCCGATCGGCAGCCTTCCGAGGCACATTCAATTGCCGGACGGCTCGAGAATCACCGTCACCGATACCCTCTCCTTCCAGAAATGGGAGAACGCCTGCAGGATCTCTTCCGGCTTACACCGGGTGAATCGACTCGAAACACTCAAAACCGGGGTCTTGATCTGCATGGCAATCCTCATCGGATTTGCATTGCTCATGTACTTCGTGGCGATCCCCAAGGCCTGTGAGATTGGCGCAGCCCGGATTCCCCACAGTATCAACAAAGCCCTCACCAAACAAACACTGGATACCCTGCGTGTCCTCCTTGCCACAAAAGACACGACCCTCTCCCAGGAAGATCAGGAACGCTACACCAACCATTTCAATGACATTGTGGCATTCTTCTCGCTGGATCCAGAAAAAGCCCGGTTGCTGTTTCTGAATGCATCGATCTCGAATGCCTTCGCGCTACCCGATGGAACCGTTTGTATCACGGATGCTCTGATCGAGTCGGCGGAAAATGAGCGACAAATCGCTGGAGTGCTGGCCCATGAGCTTGTTCACGTGAGAGAACGGCATGCCATTCGATCCGTACTCCAAAACACTTCCATGCTCGTCATATGGGCCCTTATAACGGGAGATTTCGTCTCGACATCCAACATCGGTGCGGCGCTCCCGGTTATGCTGGCTGAATCAGGATACTCCCGCTCATTTGAATTCGAAGCGGATCGGGGCGCGGGAGATTTCATGATCCACAAAGGATGGGGCACTGAGCCGCTTCAATCCATGCTGGCCAGCTTGGATACGCTCCATCAAGAACAGGATGGAGACTACATACTCGAGAAAATGTCCTCTCACCCGCTCACCCGAAAGCGGATTGCCGCACTTCAGGAAATGGATGAAGCCGGGAAAACGCCAGACGGGCCGGACCTGCCACAGTAAAACCGGATCTTCCATTCGG
>JAQVLM010000475.1 GCA_028704125.1 Opitutales bacterium | reverse complement strand
GTGAAGGGCGGGCTCCCGATCGCACTGCTTGCACGGACCCTTCCCGTAAGAGGGGTTCTGCTTCCGCCAAAATCGGCAGTTGAAGCTGCCTTGGTGGATTCCGTCCCGATCTATCCGGTCTCCAGCCTGGCGGAAGCGCGCTCCTTTTTGGAAGGTGATACATCCATTCTCCCGATTGACTCCGCAGCCACCCTCGATTCCCTGCGCAAGAAAGAACCCCACAGCGGAGATTTTTCCGACATAAAAGGCCAACACACCACCCGGCGTGCAGTGGAAATCGCCGTCGCAGGCGGACACAACCTTCTCATGATCGGACCGCCCGGGTCCGGCAAGTCAATGATCGCTAAACGGATACCGACCATCATGCCGAATCCGACCCTCGATGAATACCTCGAAATACTGAGTATCCATTCAGCCGCCGGGATCTCGCTCGGAAACGATTCCCTTCACATGGCACGGCCGTTTCGCGCGCCTCACCACACCATCAGCGACATCGGCCTGCTCGGCGGCGGCGCGATTCCCGGGCCTGGCGAGATATCCCTCGCTCATCATGGAGTGCTGTTTCTCGACGAGCTGCCTGAGTTCAAACGCTCCACCCTCGAGGTCTTGCGCCAACCACTTGAAGACGGACAAGTCACGATTTCGAGGAGCCGTGGAAAAATCACGCTGCCCTGCTCGTTCATGCTGGTCGCGGCCATGAACCCGACCCCCTGCGGCTATGACGGCAAATCCGGAAACTCCATGCGCTCGACCCCGGCCCAGATCCAGCGCTATCGATCGCGAATCAGTGGACCACTTCTTGACCGTATCGACCTCCATGTGGACGTCCCCGCGCTCGGGGTATCAGAGTTGCGCAACCAGACTGAAGGTGAATCATCGGCAACCATGCGGCAACGCATTGAAAACGCACGTGCCATCCAGAACACCCGTTTTAGAGGCACCTCGATTCACTCCAATGCGGGCATGCAAACCCGCGACATCCGCAAACACTGCCAGATTCAGGAACGCGACGGTATCATGCTCGAACAATCCATGGAGCAGCTTCATTTGTCCGCCCGCGCCTATGACCGCATCCTGAAAGTTGCACGCACCATCGCGGACCTGGAGCGATCCCCCGACATTCTTTCCGATCACCTCTTCGAGGCCATCCAATTCCGAAGCCTCGACCGGCAGATTTTTTCCTGATGATCACCGGCACGCCCGATGAACAAGATGGCGCACCCTGAGGGAGTCGAACCCCCAACCTTCTGATCCGTAGTCAGATGCTCTATCCAATTGAGCTAAGGGTGCGCTTTGAAGTTTTGGAATATGGTGAGCGGTCCGGAAGAAATCAAGCAATAAATTGGATCGAATCAAACAAGCTTCGTGTGTCCATCGGTGACACGGCCATCCCCTCCTTCGAGTCGATTTCACGATCCGGAATCTCACACAGTTTAATGCAGGAACCTTGCCAAAATCATGGCTCTCCTTTCCGGTCCTTGCACGAGGATAGCTTCTTCCTCAGTCCAACATTCCGGAAGACGGAAATCTCACGATTTCCGCTACGGGAACAGCTACCTCCTATCCCCCATTTGTGTTCCATGCGCGCTCTGATGCAATAGCCTTTCCCCCGAGAAGCGGATCGTTCAAAAGCAACCGGAGCATCACGGATGGGTGGCCGAATACTGCAGCACGTTATCATCCTCATCATCCGCGATGACCTGAAAGGTAATGGATTGTCCGGCCTTGACGGTCTTGTTTCCGATGATCCGGAAGCGCGGGGCCCGATTGGGTGGGACGGCGCCAGCCGCCTGATTCACGGTCACGGAAACGGGGGTCACCCCCGTTGCAGAGAAACTGATGCTTCCACTGCGCGCGGGACCGGTGTTCGCGGCAGCGGTAACGGTTAAAGTCCCGTCACCGCTGCCGGATGTTGGGCTGACCGTCAACCAGCTATCATCGGAGGACTCCGCAGTCCATTCGAGGTTCGCACTGACCACGATTTCGGCAAAGTCCAATCCGTTGTCGAAGTTCAGGACAGTCTCGTTCGCTGAGAAGTGCCGCGCAAGGGTCGAAAACTCCATCGTATCCCCATACCCTATCCCCGCGCAGTTGGAGGCATAGGCCCGTACGTGGTAGGTCGTGCCGGGTGTCAGGCCAAACACGGTCTGCGAGAAGTCTCCGATGCCAATGCCGATGTCCACTTGAGTCACCCCGGACTCTCCAATCGTAGGAGTTGAGTCAATCGAAGAGAAGACCACCCCGCGTTCGGTTACCTCTGCTCCACCATCAGCGCTCACGTTGCCACCCAGAGTCGCCTCTTCCAGCCCAATTCCCGCGGCCGCGAAAGTGCTTACCGATGGTGGGACGACTCCGCTTGCCTGCGATATATTCACGTGGGCATCATCAACGCCATTTGCCAGAAAGGTGATGCTTCCACTGCGCGCCAAGCCTGTGTTCGCGGATGCGGTGACGGTTACGGATCCGTTTCCGATGCCAGAGATTGGGGTGACCGTCAGCCAGTCGGCATCGTTGGTGGCCGTCCAAACCACATTGGAGCTGACGGTGAGGGCGAGACTCTCGCCGGCAGCCGCGAAGTCGAGCGTAGTCAAACTCACGGTCATCGATGGGTCACATACATACTCATAAGCTCCGGCATCCACTCCCGAGCCCTGCGGGCGGGATATTCCCCGCTGGTCCTTGGAAGGCGTTGGGTTGTCTCCATCCGTAACCGCAGGAGCAATGTCGACCGCAGGGCTCCACTCACCTAGCGCATGGGTCAGCGTCGGCCCGCCATTGTCCGCCAAAGGACTCAGGATAAACCCAAGGTCAAAGTAATCATCTCCATCCCAAGTGCAGGTGATATCGGTGTCTCCGGAGGTGAAACCCTCAAAGGCCTGCTCATTACTTAGGCTGCTGTGCCCAAGGACATTATAGGCATCTGCGTTGATGGAACCTCCCCACTGATAAAGCTC
>JAQVLM010000043.1 GCA_028704125.1 Opitutales bacterium | reverse complement strand
ATTATTGCGCAAGCCGGATCCAGTCTTTCCCGAGTCGTTTCAGCGATTTCTGGTTGGTTTCCGATTGCGGATCCCACGAGGCCAAAAGGTCCCAGAAGGCGGGTGAATGGTTCATGTGAACCAGATGAGCAAGCTCGTGGAGGATGATGTGGTTCTGGAGATCGGGCGGCATTAGAACCAACCTCCAGTTGAGGGATACGTTTCCCGAACTGGAACAGGAGCCCCATCGGGACCGTTGGTTGCGAATGGATACGCCGCGAACTGCCGGAATCGGAAGCCGGGAGGAAAGGGCACGGACCTGGGAAGGGAGCGTGGCGGATGCTAGAGCGGAGAGTTGCCTGACAAGGCTTCGCTCACCGTTGTCGAAAATGGGGAATTGATCGATGGAAGAAAGACTGTCGAAATCGATTTCGGGATAGAGGAGGGTCCATCGAACGGGGACCTGTCGGTTCATGATGGTGACCAGCGGATGGTTCCGGAGGTGGGACGCCAGCGATTGGACTGTGGGTTCCGGGGTGTTTACCACCGTCTCCATCCATTCCATGCGGGATTGGACAAATGCCTCAGCATGGCGTCGTGAGACCCTGCGTGGGTAGGTTACAACAAAGCGTTTGTTGCCCTTGTAGGTGATGCTGATGCGGCGACTGTTCGGGTGCGCCCGGTAGTCACATTCCCATGGATGACTCATGAATGGAGGGGGCGACTCAAGGGTTCGGGATCGAAGTCTCCAGGTCCCGAACAAGTGCATCGGTGTAGGATCTCAGGATTTGCTCCGGATCGATGCCCTTGATTCTACATGCCGCGGCGATCGAGAAAAGGGATTCTGCCAACGCCGATTCCTCGAGCGCGGATGCTTCAATAATGGCACGGGAGGGTACTCCGGGATGTTTTTCCACTCCGAGTTTCAGGATCTGTTTGTAAGTCTTTTTGGCAAAGAGCAAAGCGGGCAATCGAGGGGGCTGTGGTTTGAAAGGCGATGGCTGAGATGGTGCGGTTTTCTCTCCGGCCTTGATCTCGTCCCATCGCTTGAGAACCTTTTCGGACGTATCAGCGGTCCCGGTTTCCGGGGCGAAAACATGGGGGTGCCGGCGGATGAGCTTTTCATTCACCTCGCGTGCGACTTCCTCCATTGAGAAATGCCCGGATTCCCTCGCGATTTCGGCCTGCATGACCACATTCAGGAGCAGATCACCGAGTTCTTCCCGCATGTGATCGAAATCCTCGTGGTCAATGGCCTCGATCAGTTCGGAGCATTCCTCGATCAGGCATTCGGTCAGCGAAGAATGGGTTTGCTCCCGATCCCACGGGCATCCGCCCGGAGCACGGAGGATAGCAACTGTTTCCAGCAGGTTTGAGTAGGCTTCGTTTGTGGACTGCGTTGATGGACTCATGGGCGGAAATTGAAGGTTGACGCTTGCTGCAAGATACCCTCCATGTGAAATGCAAGAGCGAACGAACGAAGATTTCAAGGGAATGTTTTTGGGTGATCCAGGCAAATGAGTGATAAATTAACCGAAATCATGGACTGGAAGCGGCAGGAGATCGCTTCCCTGATCCGGCCCGTTTCAGACCGCGAACTGGAGCGTCTCCGGTCGCGGAAGGATTTGCATCCGTTCCTGATGTCAGAGACCCTTGGGGCCCGCCCGGGCAGGCTGGGGGTGATTGCTGAGATCAAGAGGCGATCCCCATCGGCCGGTTCCATCCGGGAGGGCGCGAATGCCGAGGATCAGGCGATCAAATACGTGAACGCTGAAGCCGATGCTTTGTCGGTTCTGACGGATCAGAAATTCTTTGGTGGGCGTATCCAGGACCTGTGGGATGTGGTCGAGTTGCTCGAACGGCATTGCCGGAGGGTTCCGTGCTTGCGCAAGGATTTCATGGTGCACCCGGTCCAGATGGTGGAAGCAGCTGAGGCTGGGGCTTCGGCGATTCTGATTATCGTGCGGGCCTTGGATGATGGGACGATCCGGGATCTGCAACACGCGGCAGAGGTAGCGGGCATGGATAGCTTGTTTGAGGTTCATACCCAGGAGGAGCTCGATCGGGCCCTGCGTTTCAATCCGAAGATGGTCGGTGTGAACAACCGCGACCTGAAGCGTTTTGTCACTGATCTGTCGATCAGCGAAAGCCTCATACCACAAATTCCCGATGGCGTGATCCGGGTGAGCGAGAGCGGGATTTTCAGTGCCGAAGATGCCGCGCGGGTAAGAGCGGCGGGAGCGGACGCTATTCTGGTGGGTCAGGCGCTGATGGAGCAGGACGATCCCACCGAACTGTTGGAAGCCTTTCATTCGTTGTGAATCGCCGGGATCTCATCGCGTGTTTCCAGTCGACAGGGTTTACCCCTGCTCACCGGCTTGGGCAGAATTTCCTCGTGGACCGTAATCTGGCGGTGAAGCTTGTCGAAATGGCCGGTGTAGTTGCTGGAGATACCGTTGTTGAGGTCGGACCGGGCTTTGGGATGCTTTCCCGTGTTCTGGTTGAGCGGGGTGCGATGGTTCATGCGATTGAGAAAGACGAGCGCCTGAGACCGCATCTGGATGGGTTGGCTGGAGAATTGGGCGATGGTTTCCAATGGATGCAGGGCGACGCGGTGGAGCATCCGTATGCGAATCTTGATCCGGGCGAGGATTGCCTGATCGTTGCAAATCTGCCTTACGCGATAACCGGGCCCTGGCTGTTCAAGGTGATGTCGGTCGGGTTTCCGCGGGTCATCGGGCTGATGCTTCAGCGCGAAGCCGCAGAGCGGCTGATGGCTCCAGTGGGCGATAAGCGCTACGGTCCGCTCAGTATTCAGCTTCAGGCAGCCTATACGCTCTCGGGGATGCATCGGGTGCCATCCTCCTGTTTCCATCCGCCTCCGGATATTGAATCGGTGTTGTTCGTGGTGAACCGGAGGGAGCATCCGAGGCGTTTCGGAAAGACCTGCTATGCCGGCATGCAGGAAGTCTTTACCCAACGCCGGAAGCAGTTGCTTGGTCTGTTGACCCGAAAAGGGCTGGATGTATCCGGGTGGATCGGGCTCTTGGAGAAATATGGTCTGGATTCGCGGGTTCGGCCCGAGGAAGTTCCGATTGCGGCATGGATGGAGGCGGAGGCGCAGTCATTGTTCGGGAAGGATTGACGATGCTCCGTGGTGGATGGTCGCCGGGATGGGTGATCTGGCGGCGGAAGTGGAAGCGATCCCCGAAAGGCGGAAATCAGGGAGTGGGTTCGGCCATGATACGGGCCGCGACTGATTTTACGGCGTCCAGTTCCTCGTCGTCGATCCCGAGGATCCCGCGAATGCTGGTGAGGACTTCGGCGGTTTTGCGGTTGGGAGCAAGTCCGAGAATCCCTTGGTTCATGCCATAGACAAACAGCATCTCGGCGAGTTGCAGGATCGCTTTCAGCACCCGGGTGGATTCCGCCGCATGACAGGAGTAGTCGGGTTCGTGGTGATAAGCGATGACCTCGCAGACGGGCTGGGGCATTTCCCATTTCTGGCAGAAGAGCATGCTGATCGCACCATGATCGGTTCCGTATTCGGCGTATTCCTCTACCAGATTCCGGAAATCAAGTGCCAGCGCCTGGTCTGCCGTGCGGTGGTACTGATCGCTGTATTTATTGAGGACAAGCGTGCCCACATCATGTAATAGACCAGCCTGATAAGCGCTGTCGGCCATTTCTGGAACAAAGCGTTCACAGATTCTCTGGCAGAGCGCGGCCACTGCAGTTGAATGCACCCAGAAACGCTCCATGGAATACCCGTTGCTGCTCAAGGTCTTTTCCACGATAGCGGATAGAACACAGCGTTTGAAATGCTGGAACCCCAATACCATCAGCGACTGGGAAATGGACTCGAAAACCTGGGTTCCACCGAACAGCGGCGAGGCGGCAAGTCGCAGCGTGTTGGATGAAAGCATCGGGTCATTGCGGACGATGTCGCAGATTTGTTCGAAGTCGACGTCGGGGTTGGCGGCGAGTCGCCGGATGTCCATGAGTGCGCGAGGTTGGGATGGGATTCCCACTTCGAGCACGATCTTCTGCGCGTTTGCAATGCGCGATGCCTCGGTTTCGGGGGGTAGAAGGGTTTTGTGCATCTGTGTCAGGCTGTTGAAAATGGGGATTCCCCCGACGAAGGGCGATTCGGTGGTGGACTAGGATTGCAGTCTTTGGGTCTCCTGTCGGGATTCTGCTGCGGTCCGGACCACTTCGACCGATACGGCGCACATATCGTCCTGAGCGCCTCGTCCGCCGGAGAACTCCCGTATGGAATCAAACAGCGTGTTGAGCGTGGTCTCTGCGCCGTCCGGGGCACGCTTTCGGATAAGCTCAAGCAAGCGCTTCTTGCCGAACTGTTGACCGTCTTCTCTTTCCACCTCCAGAATCCCATCGGTGTAGAGCAGAACATTGTCGCCCGGAGCCATTGGAATCGAGCGGGATGAATACCGGAAGTTTTCGATCAGGCCGAGAGCGGGCTCGGGTTCCTTCGCCACCGGTTCCAAAAGGCCCGAAGCCTGTTTGTTACGCTGTGTCAGTATGGGTTGAGGGTGTCCTGCATTGGCATATCGAAACTGTCCCTTGAGCAAATCGAAAACCCCGTAGAATGCCGTTACAAACAACGTCATATCGAGTTGTTTGAAGACCGTATTCAGGCTTCGGTTGACCTTTCGGAGAAACACGTGAGGGTAAGGGGTGATCAGTTTCAGCTCGCCCACCAGTCCCCTCAATACGGCGGTGATCAGCGCGGCTCTGACTCCGTGTCCCATGACGTCGCATATGATGACTCCGGCCTGACTGTTGGAAATCGGGATCACCTGAAAAAAGTCTCCCGCCAGTGCTTCGGATGGATAGTAGCGGTGGAAGAAGTTGAGCGCACTTTCGCTGCTCGAGAGGTCCCAAATAAAGGGGGGATAAGACTTCGGAAGAAAGGCCATCTGGACTTTGCGCGCCATTTCCAGGTCGGTTTCGATCTGTTGGTTCTTTAGTTGGAGCTGGTGGGCCAGATTGACCAGGCGTTCTTCGGCAAGTTTCTTTTCGGTGATATCGCGTGAGACCCCGAAGGTGCCAACTACGTTTCCTTCCTTGGAAAACAGCGGCAGTTTAACCGTTGAGGACCATTCAACCGAGCGTCCCTCGCGTTCGTCGTGCTCATCCTTCATCGCCATCGGCTGGCCGGTCTGGATGATCCGTTGCTCGTCCGCGTATTTTTGGATTGCGAATTTGTAGGGGAAGTAATCGAAGTCGGTCTTTCCCACGATGGCGTCGGCATCCTTCTCTCCGAAATGCTCGATGAAGGCCTTGTTGCCCATTAGAAAGCGGCTTTCGGAATCCTTGAAGTAGATCCGGTCCGGCAGGTGTTGCATCAGGTGATCCAGGAAGATGCTTTTGTCGTCTTCCCTCCGGTTGATCCGTTCCTGCTGGGTTGCTCCCATCTGAACGCATTGCATGAGGATGCTCCGGACAAACTCGCGGTCGACATCCTGCCGGAGTCGGCCTTTTTCGAAAAGAAGGTCGAGGTTGCTCTGGATTCGGCTTTCGATCGGTTCGGGCATGGGGTAATTACCTGAAACACGATGGCACCATTCTACGCGGGATTCAACACAGAAGCCTTTGAATGGTGACTAATTCGATCATTCAAAGACTCAAGATGGCCGGATTCCCTGATTGGCGGGTTCGACGAGTGGATTATCCGGTAGTTTGGCATCGTCTGGTTTTGCCTTCGTGAGGAGGACCAGAAGCATGACCCATAAGGTTAGGATGAGGTTGTTCAAGGGTAGTTGAAGCGGTTGGGGAAACGCATAGATGATCATGACCCCTGGCATCCAGACGGCCCAACCAGACAATTGAACCGTGAGGATTCTGGCAATGAAGCTCTTTGCTGCAAGAGCGTCCTTAACCCCCTTGACCCGGAATCCTGCATCTTTCCAGAGGTATGCGAGTGTCATGGTGGGGGCTGCGATCAGCACCGAATACACAAATTGATCGAAACACATCTTGGTGATGAGGGTCCGCCATGTGTTATCCGATCCCCACATCCAATCCTGAAGACGATAGAATAAATCGATTTCGATACCCTTTTCTGACCAGAACAGCAGGTAGAATGCCGCGCCGGCAAAGGTTTCGCGGATCCCGAGATGGAAACGGCGCATGATGATCGGAAGAAGGCCCCCGAAGAAAGCGGTGGATAGCATCGGGTAGATCAATCCCATTTTCTCGCGCAAGTGGACAACCCGCTCGAGTGCCATTCTCACTCCCTCAAGCCTGTAATAGGCGCCTACCAACAAGCATCCAGCCACGATTAGGAAAAACGCCGGAAGCGCATTGCGCCGGGCCGCAGTCAATCCTTCCCGGATGGCATTCCGGATCATGAGATGATGCGCTGACTCAACCTTTCCGGTCAAAGTGGAAGCCTGTCAATGGTGACTTTGCCTTCGTACAGGGCTTTTCCAACGATCACGCCAATCAGTCGCGGGTGCTTTGCCGCAAGGGCTTGAAGTGCTTCAATGTCAGCATCTGAGCCCACGCCGCCTGAGGCGATGATATCGATTCCGACCGTCTCCAGAAGTGCTTGGGTTGCCTGAAGGTTGGGTCCGGTTAACATACCATCGGTTGCGATATCGGTGTGGATAAGGGTGCGAATTCCCGCGGCTTCCAGTTCGGACGCCAATTCGAGAACAGGCTTTCCGGTGTCGTGGGTCCATCCGTGCACGGAGACATTCCCGTCCATTGCATCGATCCCAACCGCCACCTTATCTCCGAAAGCTTGGGCAAGCTCGCGGGCAAACCCGACGTCCTGGCATGCCCGGGTTCCCACGACGGCACGCGCCACTCCCAGATCGAGGACTTTCTGGACCGCTTCAAGGCTTCTCAGCCCTCCACCGAGCTGCACTTTCACCCCAAGCTTCACGACTTCAGCAATAATGGAGTGGTTGACGGGCTTTCCAGTGAACGCACCGTTGAGGTCGACCATGTGGATCCATTCCGCTCCTGCGGACTTCCAACGCCTGGCTGGCTCAATGGGATCCGTGAAATACACGGTTTGTTTGTCTTCGCGGCCCTGAATAAGACGGACGCAGGATCCATCCTTTAGATCGATTGCTGGATACACTCGCATGGCGAAATGGAATCTTGAGGTCTGAACAAAGGTATAATCAAACGCGGGGCCCAATCAGGCCGCGTCGAGCTTGTCCGGCGGTTCGGATTTAACGCGCACCTTGGCCTTGGATCGTCCCTCCACCACGGCCTGGTTGATCACCACCTCGGCTGGTTCCTTGATGTCCGGAAGGCTGTAAGTGATGTCGAGCATGATTCCTTCGAGGATGGACCTGAGCGCGCGTGCGCCGGTTTTCATCGCAATCGCCTTACGCGCAATTCCCGCCACGGCGTCCTTGGTGAAGCGCAATTGAACCCCCTCCAGTGACATGAGTTTGCCATACTGCCGTATGAGGGAGTTTTTGGTGTTGAGCAGGATATGGACAAGATCTTCCTCTTCGAGTTCCTTCAAGACCGAAACCACGGGAAGCCTTCCCACAAACTCGGGAATCATTCCGAAGTGGACCAGATCCTCGGGCTCCAAATGTTCCATGGTCGTATGGGCATCGATCTGGTGCGCGAGGTTGGCTTCGGATCCGAAGCCCAACTGCCGGGAACCAAGCCTGTGCTGGATGATCTTGTCGAGACCCACAAATGCCCCGCCGCAGATGAATAGGATATTGGACGTGTTGACCTGAATGTATTCCTGATTCGGATGCTTGCGTCCGCCTTGCGGGGGAACGTTGCATACGGTCCCCTCCAGAATCTTGAGAAGGGCCTGTTGCACGCCTTCCCCTGAAACGTCACGCGTGATCGATACGTTTTCGGTTTTTCTTCCGATCTTGTCGATTTCATCGACGTAAACTATACCGGTCTCCGCCCGTTTGGGATCGAAGTTTGCCGCCTGGAGCAGACGAAGGATGATGTTTTCCACATCATCTCCCACATAGCCCGCTTCCGTCAGCGTGGTTGCATCCGCAATCGCAAAAGGAACATCCAGCATCTTCGCAAGATTCCTCGCCAGATAGGTTTTTCCGCTTCCGGTGGGTCCGACCAGCAGGATGTTGCTCTTCTCGATCTCCACATCATCAAATTCCTTGCTCGCCTCCGGATCGGGGGTGCTCCGGTTCTTGTCGAACAGCTCAAACGAAAGCCGCTTGTAGTGATTATACACCGCTACCGAAAGAACTTTTTTGGCGTGATCCTGCCCGATGATGTTGGCGTCCAGAAACTCCTTGATCTGCTTGGGCTTGATCAACTTGACGGAGTTCCGCGGAAGCTCGGGTGCCCCTTTGAGCTCCCGGTCAATAATTGTCTGGCAGACCGATACGCATGAGTCGCAGATATACACGCCCGCTGGACCCGCGATCATTTTGCGGACCTCGTTGTGAGACTTCCCGCAGAAGGAACAGAAAGTCATTTTGGATGCTTTTGCCATCGTTTCAAATGGAGGGCTGACGGATCAGCTCTTTTTATCCGGACGCGAAAAAACCTGATCGACTATCCCATATGCCTTGGCTTCTTCAGCCGACATATAGTAGTCCCGATCGGAGTCGTTTTCAATCTGCTCACTGGTCTTTCCGGTGTGGAATGCCAGAACATCGTTGATTGTCTTGCGCCAGCGCAGGATTTCCTTGGCTGCGATCGAGATGTCAGAGGTTTGGCCTCCCGCACCACCCGTCGGTTGATGGATCATCACCCGGCAGTTGGGCAATGCGAAGCGCTTGCCCTTGGTTCCGGCCGCAAGCAGAACCGTGCTCATACTTGCCGCCATCCCCACGCAATAGGTGACAATGTCGCAACTCAACAGATTCATGGTATCGTAGATGGCCATCCCATCTGTTACACTTCCTCCGGGAGAATTGATGTAGAGATAGATATCCTTCTTCGGATCCTCCGTTTGGAGAAACAGGAGCTGGGCGATGATCGAATTTGCCACAAAATCATTGATCGGCGTGCCGAGAAAGATGATGCGGTCCTTCAGGAGACGGCTGTAGATGTCCCAGGAGCGTTCGGTCCGCCCATCGCGTTCAAAGACTGTTGGCAGTATGTATTGGCTCACAAATATTCCTTTGTTGGGTTATTCGAACGGATGAGACCGGATACCGATTGCCTTTGTTCATCAGACTTTTTCGGTGACCGTGGCCTGATCAACCAGGAAATCCAATGCCTTCGAGAACACGGCGCGGTTCTTGATGGCCTGAATATGCTCTTCATCCTTCTTGAGTTCATTCACAAACTTGTCAACCGGCATTCCGGTTGCCATCGCCTGTTGCATGATGGCCTGTGAAAACTCGTTTTGATCCAGTTTGATGGATTCCTTCTCCACTATACGACCGATGAGGATATCGAGCTTCACGCGTTCACGTGCGGTGTTTGCTACCTCTTCGGTGATCTTGGCTGCGGCTTCCTGAATCGCTTGTGGGTCCGCTCCGCGCCTCATCTGATGCTGCATGAAGTCCTCCATGATCGATTCCGATTCGCGCTTAACTGCGCTTTCGGGAAGGTCAAACTCCACGCTCGACCGGAGCTTTTCCGAAACCGCCTTGCGAAGCTCGTTTTGGACTTCCTGTGCCTTGCGGGCTTCCAGCGATTTGCGGATCTGCCCCTTCAGGTCATCGAGGCTTTCGGCTTGAACCGACTTGAGGAATTCCTCGTTGATCTCCGGCAAAACCTTCTGGCGCACTTCATGAACCTGCACAGAGTAGTTGGCCTTTTTCCCGCGCAGCTCTTCCACGGCGTGGTCTTCGGGGAAGGTGTAGTCGACCTTGGAGGAGTCCCCCGGTTTCATGCCAACCAAAGCTTCAACCACTGCGGCGACCCCCATTCCGTCTTCACTACCTGCTTCTTCCCATGTGTTTTCCTGTGTTCCCAGGATGGTATGGTCAGGCGCGATCTCGGAAATCAGTTTGCTCTTGATCTTGCCCTCGTAGGAGCATTTCACGAAATCACCCTTTTCCGCTTCGCGGTCGCAAACCTTGAACTCGGCCCGCTGATTCAGCATGCGTTGGAGGCTGGATTCCACCTCGGATTCGTCGACGGTCGTGTCGCCCTTTTCGACGGGCAATCCCTTGTATTCCGGAAGCTCGAACTTCGGCTGGGTGTCCACTACAAATGCCACTTCTGGCGTGTCCGAACCCACGAGCTTGTCGTCGATAATGTCAACCACCGAGTAGATCTCGATGTCAGCCTTGAGCAGGCCATCGTTGTAGGCCTGACGAATCAAACGCTGATTCAACTCGCCCTGGATGTCCTTCGAAAAGCGCTTTTCCACAATGTTTTGCGGCACTTTTCCCGGGCGGAACCCCGGAATGCGGGCTTGTTTGCAGAAATCGCGAACCAGCTTTTCCCGGGTTTCGGCAACTTCGGATGATTCAAACCCGACCGTGACTTGCACCCGGGTTTTAGATTGTTCGATAACGTCTGTCTTCACGCTGTGACTGATTTGGATTGCGGTAATCTGTAATGATTGTCTCGGGAAAAACTTCTTAATCAATCCGTGGCACCCGTGTCAGTCAACATCATTCCACATTCTGAATCCGAATCGGGTTGTGATTACACTAGCATGCAGTCAACCGACCTGTTGCCGTGTTGAGTCCACTGATGATTGGCCCTGCAGGCTGTGAGCTGAGCCACAATCGGGGGAATGCGGGCCGTCCGTCATTCTTTCGACCTATCCATTCGTTTTTGTGGGAGGTGACGATAGATTCCTTCAATGAGATCTCTGCCGATAGGGTGTTCGTCAGCGCGAGGCTGAGTGTTTTCATGTGTTTTATGGTATCTCACTCGCCATTCTCATGACTTGGAAGAGTGAAAACCAGTTCAGAATCCAACAGTCTAGATCACACTCGAAAAGTCTTTTTATGAGTTTTTGGGGATGGATTTGGCAGGATTAATACGGGTATATTGATAAAACCGGGAGCAATTGGAGCATTTTGCGAGCTGAGAGAGTGCTCGGCGGGGTGATTATGGAGTCGATCGTGAGCAGGGTACAGCCAGCGGGACTGTTAGTTCATGAGATGAGGTCAAGTCAGGCTGCTTTGCGTAATCGGGATAGGAGTCTTCGTTGGTAGGTGCAGAGGTTATAGGCAAAGATCTTGCTGATGATTTCGGCCTCAACAGCAGATCTCGAAGAGCGGCGCAGGCGTCTGAGGTGTTGTCTCTGCTTGATGGTCGAGATTCTGGATTCGCCAGCGGAGCGCCAGTTTCTGAGCTCTTGGATAGTTGGGTCATTCCAAAGGACTTCTCCCTGTTGACGTTTTCCTTTGGCACCGCTCACACTGAAGTATTGAACGCCTAGTTTGGTCACCTCGCGTTGGGTTTTTGCCCCGGCATATCCATCGTCAACGGAAAGCGCAATGACCTTGATGCCTGTGTTTTCGATGCTTCTTGAGAGCACCTCATGAAGGGATCTTGAGTCGGAGCCATTGCCCTTGTTGAGAAGAAATGCGCAGCAATAGCCTGCGCGGTTGAAACCAGCCTGGAGCTTGTGTCCGAAAACGGCCTCACGCTGTCCTTTGCTCACGATGACGGCATCGGGATCCTTGTTGCTCATGATCTTGTGGGCCATGTTGAGATGTTTGCCTTCAAACACGCGCATGTGGGATTGTTCAATGAGCCGGACAATGGTATGCAAGTAGTGCCGGTAACGCGCCCTTTGCTTTTCGAAACGGGATCGCCGGGCGATGGAAAGCAAAAGGGTCTTCTCCACCGCTTCGTGCATCCACTTTTGTTCATGTTGGATGAGGTGGTTGAGGATCTTGACAGAGGCATGCAACATCCCGCGATAACCCTGGCGGATGCGTTTTTTTGCACCGGCCTTTTTGCGCATCATGCCCATCTGCCTGTGCTGTATATGCGCCTGTTTGTGCCACTTTTCCACCTTGGGCGAAATCGCCATCTCTACACCCAACATCTCGTGGAT
>JAQVLM010000474.1 GCA_028704125.1 Opitutales bacterium | reverse complement strand
AGAGCCTTCCGATTCCGGCCCATCCAGCAGTATTGGCGGAACGCCTAATCCGGAAACCCAGGAATCTGATTGTGAAGTGAATCCGGAGGAGGATCCGTCCGTAGATTCCTGCACGGCACCATCCGAAGGGCCAGGAGCTTCCGATGCCTCCAGAGAAAATGACGGGCTTCCATTTCCGGATGAGCATGCGGTTGGCGCTGATGTGATCGGCGTCTCCTCCACCGAGACCACGCCAGAGGAGAAACCGGAATCATCCGGAGCTGATCCCGATCGGCATGAACCACTCGCTCCTACGGAGGCTGACGATCAGGCCAGCGATACGCAACAGGCACCAAAGGAGAACGAAACCGTCGTCAACTCACCGCCGCTTGTCGATTCGCCCGCTGAGAATGAGCCGTTTGAGCTCATCGGCGAAACAGTTCCTGTGACAATGATTACTGGGGAAAACGATACACCCTCTCCAGAAAGTATCATTTCCCCTTCGTCCGACACCAAAGGGCAGATCCTGATGGACTTTCTGCTCGAAACTCCTCCGCAAAAACCCAAAGGACCAACCAAGGGAGGCAAGTTGCCAAAGCCAAGGAAAGAAGAGCCCAAGGCCGGCTCTATCGTAAAGGTGTATGCCCTTCAGGCATCAAGGCACAAGCTGACGATCAGAGGGGATGCACCGCTTTCATGGGACAAAGGTGAACCCTTGCACGAGTCCGATCTCGGACAATTCGATACCCTGGTTCCCCCGTTTTCCGGAACCCTTCGCATCCGGTTTTTCATAGACGACCGTGCCCCCTGCAGGGAACCATGGTTCGAAGTCAAATCCGGGCAGACGATTGAGTGCTATCCCGATTTCGGAGACGCCTGAGGCGGTAGCCGGATTTCGGCGTGCCGCACGATCAGAAATCAATAGCTCATCCGGTTTGGCATCGCCACATATTCCAACACCAAAGTCTCCGCTTCCTGCGCGAGAAGCTGTCGGCAAGGAACCGACCGGGCCTCGGGACTCAGGTGAAGCTGCTGATAGAAAAAGGCATCATCAAAGCCGATGGAAGCGGCTCGATCCACCCCGAAACCATAATACACACTACGGATTCGCGACCAGTAAATCGCCCCAAGGCACATGGGACATGGCTCTCCGGTCGTAAACAAATCACATCCTTCCAGAACATGGGTTCCAAGGCGTCGGCAAGCATCCCGTATCGCCATCATTTCTCCATGTGCGGTCGGATCGGAGAGGGAAAGCACCTGATTCCAGCCTTCGCCTACAATAATTCCATTTTGCACGACCACCGCACCAAATGGGCCTCCGTTTCCGGCAGTCATTCCATGACGGGCAATCGCAATCGCGCGCCTCATGAACGATGATCCCCATTCTTGTTCCATCATACGGTAAATGTGAGTTTCAACCATGATGATGCAAGATAGAAGCACGGATTCAGAGCCATGTTACGCAAAACCGCACAATCCCACTCAAGATTTCCGCGAACCAGTCGAATTATGGATCTATGGACGCAACGCTTTCAGCAGTTGCCATGATTGGGCAGCAACAGGCCATGCAACAACTGAGCATGGAGTTGGCAATGGTGCGCCGGGATCAGGAGTCGGATCAAGCCATTGTGGACATGATTCAATCCATGGTATCTTCAGGACCTGTATACGGACCATCGGGAAATACGGCAAACGGAGCGGTGGGAACCATGCTTAACGCTCTTGCCTGAACCCGACTGCTGATACAAAAGGCCGACACCCCGGCAATATCGATTCCCGCCGATCCAGCATTGGCTCGTTTCACCACAACAATGAGTTGCAGGAGAATTGCAACTCCACAGAACGATAACGGGTAATCCACGCTTGCAAAAAAATGGCAAACACGTTCATCATGACCGGAACCGGAGGTAACCCTGAATGATCCGATTTCATTTTCTGAGATCGGTTCCAATGGTCGACCTCAATTGAACGGAACATATCTGAAACCATGGCCCTATACATTTGGATTGCCGCAGGAAGCGCGATTGGTGGTGTGTGCCGGTTCGCTTTGTCGGGGTTGGTTGCCCATCGTTTTGGAGAAACGATTCCATGGGGAACCTTTGCCGTGAACTTTCTGGGATCGTTACTGATCGGGTTCATTGCATGTGTCTCATCACCCGATGGACGAATGCTGGTTCACCCAACGGTCCGGCACATGCTGATGACCGGCATTCTGGGCGGATTTACGACCTACTCTTCGTTTTCGCTGCAGACCCTTAACCTGGCGAGAGACGGTGATATCTTCAGAGCAGCAGCTTACGCTGTGGGCACGCTGATCCTCTGTTTCCTTGCAGTTTGGATCGGACATGTGATGGCGTCCTGGATCAATGCAATCAACCCCACCTGAAATACGATGAAGCTTCCATCCAACTCCCTACTGTTGCGCATTTACATAGGAGAAGCCGATCGCTTCGAAGGAAAACCCTTGTATGAATCGATTGTTCTCAAAGCGAGGGAAAACGGATTGGCTGGAGCCACCGTGCTCAGAGGCCCCATGGGATTCGGCGCAGCAAGCCGCATTCACACGGCCAAAATCCTGAGGCTTTCAGATGATCTTCCGATGGTTATCGAAATCGTGGATAATCCTGAACGAATCCAGGGGTTTCTACCGATCGTTGAATCCATGGTCGACGGCGGTCTTGTGACCATCGAGAATATCCATGTTCTCCACTACAGGAGCCATCGGGAAACCACTTGAGATTATCCATTCCACCCGATTCCCCAATTCCAGAGAATCGCGAACCCCGATTCTAGCAAGCCGCCGCCACATCCAGACGAATCCAATCGGACGGGATAAGATCGTCCAACCGGATTGCCGGGTCCTGAAACCAGCGCTTCGGCGCAACAACCGTTCGACCTTCCGGTCGATTGTTGAGCCATACCGCCCACCACGCGAAGGAACTGTTCGGGATCACAAAGTGCCGGCATTGTGACATGAGGCAGAGATAC
>JAQVLM010000473.1 GCA_028704125.1 Opitutales bacterium | reverse complement strand
ACAATCAGCACACAACAAACCTATGCTGAAGGTGCCATCGGACTCAACGGCCCGATTGATGACTACGCCAAATTCTGCCAGATGCTCCTCAACAAGGGAACGTTCAATGGGGTTCGGATACTCAAGCCCGAAACCATCGAACAGATGACCACCATCAACCGATTGCCCCCGGGAAAGGGATTCGGTCCAGGCTTCCAATTCGGACTTGGCTTTGAACTCTATCGCGAAAAGAAGCCTGTGCCGGCGGTATCGGACACCGCCTTCGCATGGGGCGGGATGTTCGGGACGAACTACATCATCGATCCCGAAAACGACATCATTGCCCTGTTCTACATCAACATGTATCAGGCAGATCCATCCCTGTACCCGCAGTTCCTGAGCAAAGCCTATGAGATGGCCGGCATTGCCTCGCCAAAGATGGCGGGAGGATCGAACCTCACAAAATCAGAGGTTGTTTTGGAAAACGGCGGCACCGGACCCTATCCCGCAATGGTCACCGAAGACGCCAACTTACCTGGCATGACCATTTTCCGGCCAGCCGACTTGTCACCGTTCAAAGAAAAGATACACCTACCCATCCTCCTGTGGGGCAACGGGGCGTGCGCCAATACCGCACAGGAACACAAGCTCTTCCTCAACGAAATCGCATCCCACGGATACATCGTTCTAGCCATCGGACTCTTGGACCAGATCGCACATCGCGATGAATCCTCACGCGAAAAAACCAACGCAAGTCAATTGATCGATGCCCTCGACTGGATCGAATCACAGAACCGCTCTCCCGAAAGTGCCTATGCAGGAACCATCGATACCGCCAAAGTCGCAGCCATGGGGATGTCCTGCGGAGGGCTTCAGGCCATCGAAATCTCGGGTGACCCACGCATCCGCACCTCGGTTATCTGTAACAGTGGGGTTCTCCCCGGGCCTTCTCCTCTGGAAGGGATGCCTTCACTCACCAAAGACGCCCTCAATGCCTTCCATGGTCCCGTTCTCTACATCATCGGGGGGCCCTCCGACATCGCCTACGGGAATGCGATGGACGATTTCCAAAGGGTGAACCATGTTCCCATCGTGATGACCAATCACGACGTCGGCCATGGCGGCACCTACCATCAACCCCATGGAGGCGAATTCACAAAAGTCGCGCTTCCATGGCTTGAATGGCAGCTCAAAGGAGACACCGAAGCCTCCAAAATGTTCCTCGGTGAAGATTGTGGGCTATGCAATGACCCCGCATGGACCATCGAAGTCAAAGGGTTTTAATCACCCGCCCGATTGAAGGGACCCTGCCGTATTAACCGGGCTCAACAAGGCCCGCACTGCAGAAGGCTGCCAAGGTATATACCCGCTTGAATTTTGGCTGGCATTGTCAGGGATTGCCCTGAATCCGGCACTCCGCAGCCGTGCGGGTCTTGCAAAAACAACAAAGCCAATGCTTCCGTCCTCGGCACAGGAACCCCGACATCCTACCGTTTTCGATTATTCTGTTCGCGTTTCCGCACTCGAATCTTGACTATCTTGAGATGATACCGCATTCCAAACATTCGTTCGTCTCGACTCCTGAACCGAACGAGAAGGGACGCTTCACCTCCATCGATTCATTCACCTATTATGAAAAGAGCACTGCCTTATCTCCTGATATTCATAAGCGCGCTTCTGCACGGAAATGATTGGGTTCCCTATCCCATCGAAGGGTTGACCAAGCCCGTCAATCAGGTGGATCATATCGCTGGACATTTTGTGGCTTGGGGCGGAGATGCCTTGTATGTGTCACCGGACGGTTCATCCTGGACGGAGGTGGCTTTGCCGCTGAACCAGCTGGCCCAGTCGGATGCACTTCCGGGAGTTTTTCACACCGGAGCAGAGTGGGTGGTTTTTGCCAGTGATCGAAATCAACAAGCCTTTCGGCTGCGATCCAATGATCTTCAACATTGGGAAGCGCAAAGCATAGACCTCTCGCCTCAGGCCCGGCTGTTTTATAAAAAAAGTCGATTCTTCGAAGTGGCTGGAACCCGTATGCGCACCTCGACAGACGGCCTCACTTGGCAAGACACCGCGATCGGAATCGCTCAAGACGAGCCGCTCACTGGCTTGGGACAGCTCGAGGATTCACTGTTCGTCTTTGCCCATAACCGATACTGGACCAGCGCCGACGGGATTCAATGGAACGAAGTTTCATCTCCTTTCCTCACGAGTCAGGATGGCAGCGCGGAGGGAATCCGTGAGATTGCATCCTACTCGGGTTTGACCTTTGCACGGACGGACGGGCAACTCTACCGTTCCCGGGATCGGGTGCAATGGGAAGCATTGCTGCCACTCGGAATCCACGCGGATGTTCCATTAAACACGGATGATCCGGTTGATCAGTTGGCCGCCACCGAGGACGCCCTATATGCGGTCACCCGGTCCGGCCGGGTGCTGTTCACAAATGATGGCACCCATTGGGGAACAACCGGTAGAAGTGCGCTTCCAGCATCTTATATTTGGACAAACTCCGGAGTTGCGGCAGCGGGCGCCACCATCGTTTGCACCGATGGCCGCGATCTATTCCACAGAACAGCCAGCAGCGGATGGGAACAAGTGTCAAATGCCAGCTGGGCACCTTCCAACCGGTTCGAAGGTTTTACACCGCAGTGGTTTGGCGGGACCTGTTTCGTCGGCGGTGAAGGATGCCGGCTCTGGGGCAGCGAAAACGGCATCCAATGGAACACGCATTTCAAGCATGCGGGCGTAACAAATTGGACCGGAATTCAAAACCCGGCATCATTCCTTGATGCCACTCTATCGCTGGCACAGGGAGACGGAACACTTTTGGCGATGGGATATGGAGACTGGGTGATGCTGACCCGCGATGGAAGCATGTGGGAGCACCACTGGACGACGATGGATGGAAATCCCATCGAAGGGCAAACCAATCCGCTCGGCACCGGAATCATGCAAGCATTCGATACTCCCACCTACGAACAGGGAC
>JAQVLM010000472.1 GCA_028704125.1 Opitutales bacterium | reverse complement strand
GGTGGCGATCGTGAGTGCGGATAAGGATCTGGCGCAGTGTCTGAATCCATGGGTTTGCCAATGGTTGCCGCCTCCGACTGCCAACCCGAAGCTGGGATGGCGCATACTCGAAGCATCAGGTGTGGTGGACAAGTTCGGGGTGGGTCCGGATCAGATCGCGGACTACCTTGCCTTGGTCGGGGACACAGCTGACAATATCCCGGGTGTGCCGGGTGTGGGGCCCAAGACGGCGGTGAAGTGGCTTCAGGACTACGGTGATCTGGAAGGCGTGATCCGGAAGGCGAACTACCTGACACCGCCCCGGTTCCAAGTGTTGGTGGGTCGGCATGTGGAGCAGCTCAGGCTCAACCGTCAGCTCACGGTATTGCGGGATGATCATGAGGTGGCGGTTGACCTCGAAAAGGGTCCGGATGTTCCCGGATTATTGACCAAACTGGAATCGTTGGAGATGCGCAAGGCATGTGCGGATGCGCGGCAGCGCTACGGGTGAGTTTCCCGGGAGTGGAAAGGGTGTGCCCGGACGAACACCGCATCCGGATGCGTGGTTAGAAAAATCTCGACTCTTTTCGCAAGAATGGGTGCAAAGGGATCATGCCATTCACAAGCGAGCGCATTGATTTTGAGGGGAAAACGGATGCGGAGATTCTGGCGATCCTGCAGCACTACAAGCTTGCCCTGAAGGTTGAGGAGGCGAAGAAGATCCAGTTTGAGATCCTGAAGCGTCCCCCGTCGGTGGCGGAGATGGTGTTGTGGTCAATCCAGGGAAGTGAGCATTGTTCCTACAAGAGCAGCCGGCCGTTTCTGGGTCTGTTTCCCACGAAAGGTCCGGATGTGATTCTTGGGCCCAAGGAGGACTCCGGGATCATTGAGTTGGTCAAGGATGCGCAGGGTCATCGCTATGGTGTGGTGCTCAGCCATGAATCCCATAATCATCCATCCCAGCTGGTTCCCTACGAAGGTGCGGCAACCGGAGTGGGTGGAAATGTCCGGGACGTTTGTTGCATGGGAGCCCGTGTGATTGCAGTGGCTGACGGGCTCCGGTTTGGTGAGATCGACAACCCCAAGGCGCAGTGGATTGCGGATGGGGTGGTCTCGGGGATCGCAGGGTATGGAAACCCGCTCGGGATTCCCAATATTGCGGGAGATGCGTATTTCCACAAAGGCTACAACGAGAACTGCCTTGTCACGGTTTTAACGCTTGGAATCCTGCGGGAGGACGCGATCATCCACTCATTTGCGCCGGCAAACGCTGAAGGATACAAGTTGATTCTGGTTGGAAAACCGACGGACAACAGTGGATTCGGCGGTGCGAGTTTTGCCTCGCTCGAGCTCGAAGAAGAGAAGAAGGAGCAGAACAAGGGCGCGGTGCAGGAGCCGAACGCATTTCTGGAGCGGCATATTTTGAAATCGACTTACGCCCTCTTTGACTGGCTGCATGCAAATGGGCAAATCAACCGTGTGGGTTTCAAGGACTTGGGTGCTGGCGGCATTGCCTGCGCGAGTGTTGAACTTGCGGATGCGGCCGGCTATGGTGCGGAAGTGGATCTGGACGCCGTGCATGTGAGTATGGGTGATTTGCCCGATGCGGTGAAGCTCTGCTCCGAGACGCAGGAACGTTTCATGTGGGTGGTGCCCGATGACCTGGTGGAAGTGGTATTGAATCACTACAACAAGGTGTTCGATTTCCCGGGAGTATCCCATGGGGCACGGGCAAGTGTGATTGGAACGATCCGGAGCGATGGCATGTTCCGGGTAACGGCGGGAGGTCATACCATTGTGGAGGCCCGTGCGGAGGATGTGACCCGCGGGTTGATCTACAACCGCGAGCACCACTACACCCGCAAGCCATTGGAGGCCTCCACGGATTACGCGGAGCCGGTGGCGTATGCGGACATGCTTGAGAAGGTCGTTACGCATCCGGATGTGGCATCGCGTTGGCCCATCTACAAACGCTACGACAAGCAGGTTCAGGGATCCGTGGTGATCGAGCGTGGCGCAGCGGATGCGGGGGTTATGCAGCCCTTCATGGCAGAAGAATGGCCGGATGAAATCCGCAAGACCGGAGTGGCGGTGGCGGTGACGCAGAATCCACGGTATTGCTTGTTGGATGCCTACTGGGGCGCCGCTTTGGCGGTGATAGAGGGAACAGCGAAGCTTGCATCCGTGGGAGCGACGCCGATCGCCTTGTCAGACTGCCTTTGTTTCGGGAACCCTGAGAAACCCGGGCAAATGGGAGAGTTTGTGGAAGCAATCCGGGGAATTTCGGATGCCTGTCGGGGCATCAGCCTGAAGGAGCATCCCGAGCACCCGCTTCCGATTGTGTCGGGTAACGTGTCGCTTTACAATGAGACGCGCGAGGGGAGCATACCCCCCAGCCCGGTTATTGGATCCATCGGTAGGGTTGCGGATGTTGCGAGAGTGGTGACCCCGGGTTTCAAGAAGGCGGACAGCCTGCTGTATTTTGTGGGTGAACCAAAGGTGGAACTTGCGGGGAGCATTTACCATTCTGTGCTCGGGCAGTCCTGCGGGATCCTGCCAAAAGTGGATTTCGCGGAATGGACGCGCACCCTGCACGCGATGGTTGATCTGATCGCGGAAGGGGTGGTGTTGGCTTGCAAGGCGAATGGACTCGGCGGACTGGCCGCGTGTTTGTCGCAGATGAGCTTCCTGGGCGATGCCGGCTGTCGTGTCCGGGTGGAAACCAGTGGTCGCCGGGATCAGGTGCTGTTTTCCGAGCACCTTGGATTCGTGATTGAGGTGTGCCGTGAGAATGCCGCCTTTGTTGAGGATTTCATGAAGAGAAACCGTGTGCCTTTGAACCGTATTGGAGAGACTGCACCGGCAGGCCACTTTGAGGTTCAGGGGGTGCGTATTTCGGACATGCGGGATCTCAAGCGCAAATGGCAGTATCGGCTGCTCGATAATTAAGGATCACAAGGCTATGGAAGCGAACAATCCGGAGGAAATAACCTAC
>JAQVLM010000042.1 GCA_028704125.1 Opitutales bacterium | reverse complement strand
TGTGGGCTTCGGTGCCCCCGACCCTAAGGTAGTCCTGATAGAATAGCAGCTTCAATACCGGATGGATCGTTGGGTTGTTGAGGCGTTGATTGGCGCGGCTTGGTCCTCGAGCCGGCTTGGAAAGGCATCAATGCTCAGGGTTTCCCGAATAACAGACTCACGTTGGAGCCCCCGAAACCACTGCTGTTGGAGAGCACATATTGCGGGTCGGTTTTTTCGGTTTCAAAGAGAAGGTTGATGCCTTCGGCTTCTGGATCCGGATCCTTAAGGTGGGCGGTGCCCGGGCAGTATCCGGTATCGACCGACAGGACCGATATCGCTGCTTCGATGATACTCGACATCGAGAGCCCATGCCCGGTGAGGGATTTGGTGCTGCTGACCTTTATCCGGGCTCCGGTGCCAAATACTGTTTTGATGGCTTTTATTTCAGCCAGATCCCCTGCGACGGTTGATGGTGCATGAGCGTTGAGGTAGTCGATGTCCTGCGGCGTCAATCCGGCACGCTCAATTGCCATTTTCATGCTCCTGGCCACTCCTTTGCCCTCAGGCTCGGGAAGAACCGGGCTATAACCGTCGGAAGTCTGTGCCCATGATAGCATTTGCGCCAACGGGCGGACGCCCCGTCTTTTAACGGAGGCTTCCGATTCAAGGATCATTGCGACGCCACCACCTGCGGCAACAAATCCGCTGCGGCGTTTGTCAAACGGGCAAACCGCTTCTTTCGGGTCGGAACCGGTTGCCAGCGCGCGCATGGCCGCAAATGGAAGAATGGTCTCAAAATCTCCGTCCTCCCCGGAAACCACCAACATGATGTCCTGGCGTCCGGTCACGATTTCGTCCCATGCGAATCCCAGTGCGTGGCCGGAGGAGGCGCACGCGGAGATAAACCCGCAGGATGAACCCTTGATTCCCAGATGCGCTACAAAGTTGAAGTTCAGGGTTCCGGGTGCCGAACAAATGACCGCTTTCGGGCTGAGTTTTTCCGGACCCAAATCCCTCAGCCGGTTCAGGTGATACCGCTGGTTGGATACCGATCCCACCGATGCGGTGTAGAGGCCGGTCCGCTCACTCGAGATGTCGTCTTTGGTGAGTCCGCTGTTTTCGATCGCCTGGGTCATGGCGCAGAAACAATACAGGCCATGTGGCGACAAATTGCGGAGCAAGTTGCGGCCGGGGCGATAGATTCCGGGAAAAGTCCAATCCTCCGAATCCATGCTCCCGGTGTCGAAACCCTTGATGGTGCCCGCGAGTTTAATCGGGATGTTTTCAGGAGAAAACGGAGGGTAGGGTTCGATTCCCGTGCGAAGGTGGAGCAAGCTGTCCAGAACTTCTGCTGTGGAGTTTCCGATGCTTGAGATAAACCCCAGCCCGGTGACAAATACTTTGGTCATGTTATATTAGCTTCCAGTAACCTGAATGTTCCGTATTGGATAGATAACCTTAAACCCGGAAGGTTCAAATCATCCGCTTGATTAGCATGATCCAGGCTCCAATGCAAGCCATCCCGGACACGATAAGCAGGACCACTGATGGCCGGAAGATGTCCCGGCGCGTAAACCTTCCGTTAAAGCGATCTGGATTTTGTGGTTGCATCTTCGGTTGAGCGGGGTAGCCTGTTTCTATTCCGCTATGTACTTGAAAATTGCAGCACGCATTCTGGCCCGCGGGTTTGGGATCGTTCCGGTGATACTATTATCCACCGGGATGCTGTGTGCCGTGCAACCGCTTCCGGTGCCGGACAGTGGAATCAATCAGTATCCTTTCTCCACAGTGGGTCAGGTTTTGGCTGGTGGTGACATTGTGGGTTCCGGTGTGGTGGTATCCAGTCGCGTGGTGTTGACGAGTGCCCAGGTCCAATCGGGCGGAAGCGTCTCGGATTTGCAATTCCGGGCTTCGGATGGGCAGGTCTATCCGGTTTCGAGTGTCCTTGGTTTCTCGGAGTATGCAGCGAATATGGACCCGCGTGATCCCGCGTTTGAGGATAATCTCGGGCGTGATGTGTTGTTCCTCCTGTTCGGCGAGGATGTGGATCTAGGCACGGCCGCGATCTGGGGCTCCGAACCACTGGATTCGCAGGCCTTCCGGATGCTGGTGGGTTTTGCTCCCGACCGTTATGCGGTTGGGGACCTGAATGGGCTCCGCTTGCATGCGACGGGGGCCGGTGAGGCGGTTGATTGTTCTTTTGAAAAGGTTGTTTCCCGTTACCACACCAGCGAAACGATCCGTTTTGGCAACGGGTTGCCCGGGGCCGGTCTTTTTTCCTATGTGGCCAATCGCTGGGTCTTGAGCGGCGTCTATGTTTCCGATTCCGCATCTTATGGGGAGTCCGGAGTGTGTGGAGCGGATGCCTTGATCGGTCTACTCTTTGAGCAGGCGTTGAGCAAAACCTCCAGCGTGATACGGCATCCCGAGGTGCTTCAGGCCGGTTTGTCTTCCAACGCTTCATGGGAAGGTGCAGTGGTCCTTCCGCTCGGCCATACCCGATACGCCAGCGTTCATGGTGGGACTCTCTCGGATTTTCACGCTTTTGATGTCGCTTCTACCGGTGTGTATGTCGTGGAAAGCACAGGAGCCCTTGATGTGTCGGGTTCGCTTTACAATGCCACGGGTAAGCTGGTTTCGAGCAACGACGACTTCGGCGGGAGCTTGAACTACCGGATTTCTGCCCTGTTGGAACCGGGTCGGTACTATGTGCGGACCACACCGTTTTCAACTGAAGATACCGGAACCTACGGAATCCGGGTTTCGTCTGAGGCTCCATCGAACACGGTTTACCGGGACGCGAATCAGTCGCCTGCGGATGTGATCGAGCACGATACGGTTCAGTCCGAATGGTACCAAATTGGCAAAGCAGGAGAGCGCGACATGTTCCGTTTCCGGATGCCTGCATCCGGTCATGTCATGATCTGGACAGAAGGCAGCATGGATTTGCTGGGCGTTCTGATCGCGCCGAATGCCGGTTCGACGGCTCCATTTGAGCCCTTGGCAAATCATCGGATCTGGTCGGTGAGCGACGACGCGGATGGCCGCGGCGGGAATGTTTTTCTGGATGCAATGCTACCTTCCGGAGACTATGTGTTGATCCTGTCGGCACGTGAGCCGATGGAAACCGGACCTTACCGTCTCTCCATCCGGAAGCACGTCGGGTTGAACCCATCCACGGAGGAAGACGATCTGGATGATCGGTTCGGCACAGCAGTGAGTGTCTCGGGAGATACGATCGTCGGCGATTTGTCCGGTGGCGGTGATGTTGACTTTGTCCGCCTGTCTTTCACCTCTAATGTGACCAAACGACTGGTTTCGAATGGCGAGGTCGATGTGGTCTTCAGGGTTTTTGACCAGAACTACCAGTCGGTGGGAACATGGGGCGCCGATAAGGGTGACGCTGAGAGGGAAGTGGCTTTTAACCGTGGGCACTATTACCTTCGGATCACCGGAGCGGCCTCCGGGGCCGAATCGGGTTCCTATCAGATCGCAATCGAGTAGCCCGTATCTGTTCCCTGGGTTGGATCGGCTCCCGTGTTGACGACGGTTCGATGGCATCCCTGCGAGTAAGGGTGCGTGAGGTTACGGAGATTGGGTCTTTCCCGCTTGGATTTCAGGGATGTCCGTATCCGGAAGGACTGGCTCAGGGATCCGGTTCTCGAGTTCCCGCAGAATATCGGCTTCCAGCGAGCTCGCAGGACTTTGAAGGTCCCGTTTCTCAGTGGCTGGTGTGGCAGTGATCCAGCTATCCTGTGGCTCCGCTTCCACGATGGTGACCGTCTCGCGGATCGCTTCACTGGAGAGCGCTGTTTGAGAGGCGTGCGTCCATGCCCGTCGGCTCAACCATGCTCCCAAAGGAACCCCTATGATGAGCCCCGCCCAAAAAGCCATCAGGAGGAGGAAGCCAACGAAACGCCGGCTGCATATTCCAGAAGGGGGTGAAAGCGAATCAGGGCGATTTTTCATAGTCGATTGGATCTGGCTGTAGCACCAAATTATGCTTTCAATTTGAATGACACCGGCAACTGAGGCGTCAACACTAAGCTTTCATTTTGACGCGGCCTGCGCTGCTGAAGACAATATCCGGAGCCAAGTCGAAGGGCTACAGGTTTGAAGAGAAGAATCTTTAACCACAGAGCGCGCGAAGCACACGAAGGCTGGAGAAGAGAGCTGCTGTAATTTTATCGTGCTCCTCGTGTCCTTCCTCCGTCGCCCTCAGGGCTATGGAGGAACCCGCTGGGGTGAATAGAAGTGTTCTTATGGAAAGGATTTACAGGGTCCATAGGATTGAAGAGGATATCCTCATGCTGAGACGCGTACGGAAAGCGAATAGGAGGCTCTTCCGTAGCGGATCACGTGAGTGTTCCGGGCCGGCGTTCTTGGATTGGAGAAGAAGAGGTTCTAACGCAGAGACCCGGAGACGCAAAGGTGGGAAGGTGGACGGGGTGCATTCGTCCCGTAGCGGAAATCGTGAGATTTCCGTCTTCCGGGATCTTGGATTGAGCAAGATGCTATCCTCGTGCTGAGACGCGGAGGGTAGATGATCCACGAAATTCTCGGAAATCACGAAAAGGGTAAGAGCGGCTCATTGAGGACAATTCGCCCTACCCGGTGCGGGTGATCTCAGGCGAGGAGGAGTGTTTGATGACGCTGGGAGTCTAGTGAGTGTTGGGGAACTCCAGTTGCGTGAGTGGTCTGTTGTGGGTAGGGATGAGCGTCCCCGCTCATCCGCAAGCGATTGAACGGTACGCCGGCCTATGGCAGTAGAGCATGGCTGAAGCCACCCCCTCCGGAAGCGCCCCGGTGCGGTTTCCGGCCCCAAATGCAATGAACGGAGGGGAAAAGCCTGCGCTATTCGCCGCCTTTTTTGAAGCGTTTTGGGTCGATCCCGTATTTGCGGATGCGCAAGCCAAGGATACGTTCGGTCAGACCCAGTTCCCGGGCGGCTTTGCTGATGTTTCCTCCGACCTGTTTGATTGTGTCCACGATCATCTCCTGTTCGAGCGCTTCCAGTGCCGAATTGAGCGGTCCCCTTGGCGTTTCCGATCCATCTTTCATCTGGAGGGTGGGCGGAAGGTGGTGGGCCTGAATTGCGCGCTCATCACACAGGAGAACTGCCCGTTCGATGCAGTTTTCGAGCTCGCGGACATTTCCGGGCCAATGATAGGCTACGAGCATGTCGATTGCTGCCGAGGAGATGCGATGGATCGTTTTGTGGCCGTTCTTTGCATACTTCTCGACGAAAAAGTCGGCGAGTTGCAGGATGTCGCTTTTTCGCTCGCGAAGGGGCGGAATGTAAATCGGGAAGACATTGAGGCGGTAGTAGAGGTCCTCCCGGAACTTCTGTTCTGCCATCATGGACTCGAGGTTGCGACTGGTTGCCGCAATGACACGCACATCGCACTGTATGGGTTCGTGGCTTCCGACCCGCTCAATGGTTTTCTCCTGAAGGACGCGGAGCAGTTTTACCTGGGAGGAAGGGGAGATGTCGCCGATTTCGTCGAGAAAGATGGTTCCTCCGTGGGCGATCTCAAATCGGCCTTTTCTCATGGAAAGGGCTCCGGTAAACGCGCCCTTTTCGTGACCGAACAACTCGCTCTCGATTATCGACTCCGGAAGCGCGGCACAGTTGAATTTCACGAATGCGGCGTTTCGCCGGTTGCTGGACTGATGGATCGCATGGGCGGCGAGCTCTTTTCCGGTTCCACTTTCGCCGCGCAGCAGGATAGTGGTGTTACTGGGTGCGACCTGTTCGATGTGCCGGTAGACCATGCGCATGGGACCACTGTTGCCAACCATGTTACCCGGCTTGAAGTGATTGGAAATATGCTCCTGGAGCTGCTCATTCTCTTGTTGCAGGAGATCAAGACGTTCCTGTGCCTGGTGTCTGAGCTCCACTGCGCGCGCGATCACCGATCCGATGAGTTGCAGGAGCCGAAGGTCGGAATCGAGCAGCTTTGTCGAAGGGGCCAGCTTTTCCATGCTGATCGCCCCAACAACGGAGTCTCCCATGATAATAGGGGCGCACAAAAAGGAGACCGCCGCGCCATCCTCGGCCCTTCCATATAGCTTCTTGCAATCTTCAAACAAAGGATCTTCACGGATGTCGGGCAGCACCAGTGGCTTTCCGCTTGCAAACACGTCACGGATGTAGGGCTGGGCACGGAGGATGAAGCATCCGGATTTACCATCGTCTTTCATTCCGTAGGTGAACTGGGTGATAATTGCCTTGGTTTTGCGGTTTTGCAGGGAAACCGAACCACGGGTCATCCCGAATCGGGACGCCAGCCGATCGAGAACGGGAGGCATGACGGATCCCAGGTCGAGGCTGCGCTCGAGCATCTGGCTGATCTCGAAGAGCAGCTTCAGCTCATCAATGACGCGACAGGCTTTGTCGACTCCGAGAGGATGTGCGTCTCCGCTACCCGAATGGTAGAAGGCACATTGATCCTGACAATGACACAGGTGTTCGTTCACGCTGGCCGTGTAGCAACCCCGATGCCACCGAATGATTTCGGTTCACATCCGGCCACACCAAAAATGTAGGATTGGCATCAATTCCTACATTCCTGTAGCCCCGCATGAGATCAGAAGTCGGGGTAAGCTGGATTCAAGGAATTTAATGTGTGCGACTTGGGTCGCTGCAATGTGTTGGTATTCAGGCGAATGGGATGTGGATGGAATAATTCTGTCATCTGTTTGCGGCGAGTTGGCACGGCGAAAGCATTAGGGAGTGCCAGTTGTTGATCGGATCCGGCCCGATGGGCTGGTCCGTTGAGCGACTCCTTAACCTGAACTCGAAATCAAAGAATCATGAGAAAAATAGCAATCTACGGGAAGGGTGGTATTGGAAAGTCCACCACGACCCAAAACACGGTGGCCGCTCTGGCTGAAATGGGCAAGAAAGTGATGGTGGTTGGTTGCGACCCCAAGGCTGACTCGACCCGTCTTCTTTTGGGAGGACTTGCTCAGAAGAGTGTGCTCGAAACCCTCCGCGAAGAGGGAGAAGATGTCGAGCTGGAGGATATCCGCCATTGTGGGTATGGCGAAACGCTTTGTGTGGAGTCGGGTGGCCCGGAACCGGGAGTGGGATGTGCAGGTCGTGGAATCATCACCTCCATCAACATGCTGGAACAGCTCGGTGCTTACGACGAAAGCGTCGGCCTCGACTACGTGTTTTACGATGTTCTGGGGGATGTGGTCTGTGGTGGCTTCGCCATGCCAATCCGGGATGGGAAAGCACAGGAGATCTACATCGTGTGTTCAGGTGAGATGATGGCCATGTATGCCGCAAACAACATTGCGAAGGGCATTCTGAAGTTCGCTCAGAATGGACCGGTTCGCTTGGGTGGCCTCATCTGCAACAGTCGCAAATGTGACAACGAGGCGGAAATGATTGAGGAATTTGCCAAGCGATTGGGAACGCAGATGATCCATTTCGTTCCACGCGATAACGACGTGCAAAGGGCCGAAATCAACCGAAAGACGGTCATCGATTGGAACCCGGAGGTCGCGCAGGCGAATGAATACCGGAGTCTGGCACGGAAAATCGATGGTAACAAGAATCTGGTGATTCCAACGCCGCTTCAGATCTCCGAGCTGGAATCTTTGCTGATGGAGTTCGGGCTGTTTGCGGCCTGAGATCATCCTCCCACTTCCAACAGGGCGCCTTCAGTTGTATGTCGGCTCCCGAAACATGAGTCAGGTGTGCCCTCCGTCCCATCCTTTCCGGAGAATGGGGCGGGGGAATGCTGCAATTTCATCCAATACTTTTCATGGCACTCAACGAAACAGACCTTTCCCTTCCGCCTGTGGAAGAAGTCCGCGAGGAAATGCTCAAGCTCTATCCGAGCAAGACCCGTCGCAAACGCGAAAAACAGATCATCGTGAATGATCCCGATTCCCCAAAGGAGATTGGGGCGAACACCCGGACCGTTCCCGGAATCATCACCCAACGGGGTTGCACATACGCCGGTTGCAAAGGGGTGGTTATTGGCCCGATCGGGGATGTGCTTCATCTCACGCATGGCCCGATCGGCTGCGGATACTACAGTTGGCTTTCGCGCCGCAACCTCACCCGCGCCCGGGACTTCTCCCATGGCAAGGAGAAGGGGATCAATTACCTTCAGTATTGCCTGAGCACCGACATGACTGAAAACGAGATCGTGTACGGTGGGGAAAAGAAACTTGAAGCCGCAATTGAAGAGGCATGGAACGAGTTCAAACCGAAGGCAATGGTGATCTATGCAACCTGCCCTGTTGGATTGATCGGGGATGATATCCATGCCGTTGCACGGCGCATGAAGGAGAAACTGGGGATAAACATCGTCGCATTGTCCTGTGAAGGATACCGGGGGGTGTCCCAATCCGCCGGGCACCACATTGCCAACAATAAGGTATTCACCGATATGGTTGGTCTGGACGATACCAAGCCAACGGGAAAATATAACATCAACATCCTCGGCGAATACAATATCGGTGGCGACGCCTGGGAAATCCACCGGATCTTTGACCTGGTGGGGATTAATATCGTGGGTGTCCTGTCAGGAGCTGTCAGTTATGATCAGATCTGCAATTGCCATACCGCCGACCTGAATGTGGTGATGTGCCATCGATCGATCAACTACATGGCCGAGATGATGGAGACCAAGTATGGGATCCCTTGGTTCAAGATCAACTTCATCGGTGCGGAATCAACAGGGAAGAGCCTCCGCAAGATCGCGAAGTACTTCGGAGATAAGGGGCTGATCGATCGGGTTGAGGAAGTGATTGCCGCTGAGATGATCGATGTCAGGGCAACCCTGGAAAAGGTTAAGCCCATCACGACCGGAAAACGGGTGGCCCTCTTTGTCGGGGGATCGCGGGCTCATCACTATCAGGACCTATTCGGCGAGATGGAGATGAAAGTGGTTTCGGCGGGATACGAGTTTGCGCACCGCGATGACTATGAGGGGCGAGGTGTCCTTCCCAGTATCAAAGTCGATGCCGACAGCCGGAACATTGAGGAGCTCGAAATCGAAGCCGATCCGGTGCGCTACAATCCAAGGTTGTCCGAGGAGCGGAAGCGCCAGTTCGCGGAGGAGGGCTTCGCGTTCAAGGACTATGAGGGGATGATGCGGGAGATGAACAAGGAGACACTGGTCATCGATGACATTTCCCACCACGAACTCGAAAAACTTATCGAAATCTACAAGCCCGCGGTCATCGGGTCCGGAATAAAGGACAAGTACATCGTCGAAAAGATGGGGGTGCCCTGCAAACAACTCCATAGCTATGACTATGGTGGACCCTATGCCGGGTTCAAAGGAGCCATCAACTTTTTCGAGGAGATTGCCCGTATGGTCAGCTCACCCGTGTGGAGCTATGTGACGGCTCCGTGGGATCAACCCGCATCCCCGGCAAACGAAACCAGTTCCTCTGAGCCGGTGGCTGAGGGGCTCTGAATCAATAGCAACAAGCAAGAATAGGATTTCACCATGCTAGATGGAACGAATGCCACGGTCTGCGAGCGCACAGCGCTGCGCATCAATCCAGCCAAAACCTGCCAACCGATCGGGGCGATGTATGCGGCCCTTGGGATTCATGGTTGTATGCCGCACAGCCATGGATCCCAAGGATGTTGTGCCTACCACCGCTCCCACCTCACCCGCCATTTCAAGGAGCCGGTGGTGGCGACTACCAGCTCCTTTACCGAGGGTGCTTCGGTTTTCGGGGGGCTGTCGAACATGACCACTGCTCTGAGCAACATCTTCTCAATCTATGATCCGGAAGTGGTTGCGGTGCATACCACGTGCCTGTCGGAGGTGATCGGGGATGACCTTCCTATGATGATCAAAAAGAACATCGCGGAGGGGAAGATTCCGGAGGGTAAACATGTGATCCATGCGAACACGCCAAGTTTTGTGGGATCGCATGTCACGGGGTTTTCCACGATGGTTAAGAACACTATCAAATACCTGTCGGGGAAAACGGGAGAGACGAGTGATAGTGTCAACATCCTGCCGGGTTACGTGGATCCCAGTGATATGCGCGAACTCAAAAGGATCGCAGCCGAACTCGGCGTGAAGATTACGATGTTGCCCGATACCAGTGATGTGCTCGATCAACCGCAGACCGGGGTTTATGAAATGTATCCCAAGGGTGGGACAAAAGTGTCCGAAATCCAGGCCATGGGGGATGCGATCGCGACCCTCGCATGCGGAGATTTTGCCAGCAAGGAAGCAGCGGAGGAGCTTGAGAAAAAGTGCATTGTGCCGTTCTCCCTGATTGACCTTCCGATCGGGTTGAAGGGTACCGATACATTTATCGACACCCTTCGCCGGATGGCGGCCGTTCCGGTCCCGGCTTCGATCACGTTGGAACGGGGGCGCCTGCTGGATTTGATCAGCGATATGTCGCAGTACTTCCATGGGAAAAAGGTCGCGATCTTTGGCGATCCCGACCACGTGGTTGGCGTCACCCAACTGCTCGTTGAGATCGGGATGATCCCGACGGTTGTGATAACCGGAACTCCGGGGAAACGTTTTGAGCGTAAGATAGCCGAGATCGTGTCCAAAGTATCTCCGGACGCTCACATCGAGGCGAACGCGGACATATACAAGCTCCATCAGATCATCAAGAACCGCAAGGTTGATCTGCTCATGGGGAACACCTATGGCAAGCATGTGGCGCGGGCCGAAGGGAATCTGCCTTTTGTTCGATTCGGGTTTCCCATCATGGACCGGACCGGGCACCGCCTGTTCCCTCTGGTCGGGTACCGGGGAGCGATGTACTACCTCGACAAGATCCTGGATCAACTTTTCGACAAAGCCGACCGGGAAGTTCCGGAGGAACTGTTTGAACTGATACAGTAGCATAGCATTCCGGCAAAACCGGGATGTGTACCCGATCGTCAGAAGATTTCCCTGTCGACGCAGTGATGGGAGTGTGGGGATTGCCGTGTCCCACCAGGGAATAGTGACACAGCGCATCAGAAACAGGACCGGGCCTTGCCTTATGCCTAATGGAGGGGCGGGCAGGGCCGGTCCTCCAATACCCGAACGCCGGGTCAATCCAAAGCCTACGATTCAAAGCGAATTCCATGATCGAGATCCTGAAAGACCGTAAGACCCAGATTTTCACCAAGGGCGACAGCGAAAACGCGCTCAAGTGTGATCGCAAAAGCGTGTCCGGATCGGTCAGTCAACGCGCATGCGCCTTTTGTGGATCCCGCGTGGTTCTCTACCCGATCTCGGACGCGCTTCACCTGGTACATGGACCCATTGGTTGCGCTGCCTATACCTGGGATATCCGCGGTTCGCTTTCTTCAGGCCCGCAAATTCACCGGCTTTCGTTTTCGACCGACCTGCAGGAGAAAGACGTGATTTTCGGGGGTGAGCCCAAGCTCTACAACGCCCTCACGGACCTGATTGCCCGCTACAAGCCGAGGGCGGCCTTTGTGTGTTCGACCTGTATTGTTGGCCTCATCGGGGACGATGTTGAGGCGATCTGTCGCCGTGTTTCCAGAGAAGCAGGAATCGACGTGATCATGGTCGAGTCGGAAGGGTTCAAGGGAACCAAGAAGACAGGATATCAGGCTGCATGTGATGCCGTCTACAAACTTGTCGGAACCGGCGACACCAGCGGCATTCCGCCGGTCAGTATCAACATTATGGGGGATTTTAACGTGGCGGGTGAGTCGTGGTTGGTGAAACGCTACTTTGAGGAGATGGGCATCCACGTTGTATCGGTCATCACCGGGGATGGCCGGGTCGACGAGATACGGTGCAGCCATGGTGCGGCGCTGAATCTGGTGCAATGCTCCGGGTCGATGACCCATCTCGCCAAATACATGGAGCGTGACTATGGGATCCCGATGAAGCGTGTGTCCTTCTTCGGGATTGAGGATACCTCTGCTGCCCTCTACGAAACTGCCGCTTTCTTCAAGGATGAATCGCTGCTCGAACGCGCCCGGAACGTTGTGTCCGGGCGCATGAAAGCGGTCATGCCGGAATTACGCATGGCTAAGGCGGA
>JAQVLM010000471.1 GCA_028704125.1 Opitutales bacterium | reverse complement strand
TGCTTCTGCTCATCCTGTTTCCGTTCTTTTTCGCCGGAACACTCTTGCTAAGCCTGGCGCTTCACCACCGTGTGCAATCGGGCGTGCTTCACGGATTCGACGCCAAACTCAGCAATCTTGTCACCCTCGTAGGGGTCCTCCTTGATGCAGAGCAGCATCACAACCTCATGCCGACCGCCGATCCTGCATCAGATGCGGAGAAAATTCACACTTCTCACAACGGTGATTCCGGTCCCTCAGTTGACCCGGCCACCACGCCCTTCTACCTTAGGCACGTCGACATCATCACCCACATTCGTCGCACGACCGGCCTGACCTACCTCTACACCTTCCACATGACCGGGGAAAACCGGCTCGCCTATGTGCTCGACGGTTCAGAGCCCGAGGACTTTTCTCCGATTGGACAGGAAGACTCACCCCCCGATGGAGCCGCCGCATTGATCGTCAAATCCGAAGCGAACCTGGAGTCCGTTGTTCTGCCCGTCCAGAATTGGGAGGCATGGGGGCTCTTTAAGTCAGGCTTCGGCCCAATCGTCCTTCAGGATGGGAAAGCACAAGGCATGGTCGGAGCGGATATTCCGGTGGACATCATCACTGAAAGGGAGAGACAAGCCACTCTGGCCACCATCATCTCCGTCATCATCGGAATCGTTCTGACCTTTCTGGTGGCCATCCGTGCCTCCCGTTCCCTTGTTTCTCCCATCGCGCTCATCCGCTCCCATCTAATCAGGCTCGCCGGCGGGGATGCAACCACCACGCTGCAGTCCTTCCGCATCCACGAGTTTCAACAAATCAGCGTCGTGATTTCCGAACTAAAAGATCAGCAGGTTACGCTGGACAATGCGATCACAAGCGGGATCACTGATCACGCGAGAAGTATGGCAACCCAACAGATGAAAGCGCAGGACGGGCAAACCTGTGCAAGCCGGATCGAAATGACCGCACCCCGTTTTCTGGCCTCATCCCGCAATGGAACTGCTTCCATCGGATTTCGAGCTCTGTCCCCCTCGTGGAGCGCATTCTGGTGGATTCCTCCCCTCGCCGGAACGGACCAGCCCGACACACTGACGGCCTCGAGCCTGGACTTGAGCCTGAAGTTAAGCGCTTCAAGCATCCTGCAAGATCCGTCATGTGTTTCCGATGTGATTTCCCATTCCCGAACACTCAGCCTATTCCTGTTCAACAGTGAGTCTGGGGATCTCCATTTTCACCTTTCACCCGAGCACAACGGATGGATGATCGCCCCTATGGAAAGCCCTCATCAGACCCTTACTGGTATTGGCTCGATCCGGATTGATCCGGCAGTTGGTTGGGCCCTCATGCTCAATCCGGAATCCACAGCAAATCCAAACAGCATTCCGGTATTGGATGGATTTGCCGGCATTCATCTATCTGTCCCTTGAACCCATGATCCGACTCCATACGTGAACCTTCGTCGTTTCAGTCACCTGTTGGTATTACCTCCCACAGTTCTGTTGGGCTTGCTGTTCATTGGACTTTTGATCGGGTTCGAACGCAGGGATGCATGGAAAGCCGAATGGGAGCGCATGAACGACACATGCACCATCCTCCAGAGTTTCGCCACACTGGCATCCGATGCGCGTCCCGAAGTATCCTTCAGGGAAACCCTGTCCAAGAAATCGGATCATCTTCTGCGGAACATTCCGGATCTCCGTTTCGCTCTATTCCGTGACGATCAGATGGTCTACGCATGGCCGGACTCATCTCTGTTCGATTCGATCTCACCCGAAACCCTATCATGGGAACCCATGACGCATTCGGCAGACTATCCAGCGTTTCGCGTAGAAGATTCCGGCACCATTCTGCAGCGATTCTCGATCCACAGTGGCGAATTGGAAACAATCGGGATAGTTGCCTCCCCCGATCCGAAGAAAGTCTTCCTTGATCCCGCATTCTGGAAGCGTGCGCTTTGGCCAGTCGCCCTGCTTATGCTTGCAGGCGCCTGGCTTGCGGAATTCCTCGCCCGGTTCCTGAAATCCCGCCTGCAGACAATCACCCAAACAGCCCGAGTCGATACGGCAGGATTACCAACAACTGCAGGATCCAAATCCACAAGGGTTCAGGAGATTGAGGACCTTCAGAACTCCCTCGAAACCCTCAGGAATACCCTTGGATCAAAAGCAGCTGAACTCAGTCTTCCCGCCGACGAGAAAGACATGGCGGTGAGTCCCGCTGCATTGCTCAACGCCCTCCTCGGAGACATTACTCTGGCGTCAACGCTTTCGTCCACCACCCATCGAATGGAGCTGCTCCACCAACCCATGGAAGGGGGAGACTGCGTGGCCTTTATTATGAACCACAACGGATCGCCACTCGGGATCCATGCACAGGTCTCCGGATCCCTCAGCCTTCTGGAACAGGCAACCTGCATCAAGACACTGATCCACGAGTTCCCGGGCAATTCCACAAAATCCATTCCCTCCATCATCCAGCAAATATCCGAATGGAAGTGGATCCAAAGGATCAACGGGATCACCATCGAGTCCAACGCGGACATCCCCATCGCCCGCTACTACGCAGGCAGTCAAACGTCCGAAGTCGATCTCTCCAAAGGTTCCACACGAGTGATCGACCCCACCCGTTTACTCCCTCAAGCGGTAATCGACCAGGTCGAAATGACAGAAGAGGAACACGACAGTGAAGCGTGGATTCAAACCATCCGCGACCTCTCAAAAGCCAAGCCCGGGCACCCCCTCTTCCTCATCCACCCCATCCGCTCCTAGAGCAAAACACTGCACTAATGTTTCAGGGTCTCGGCAGAATGACTCTTTTCTGGATCTTGAGTTTGGATCACAAATGCTTGCAGTAGACCCGGTGACGCTTGGTGAATTTGCAACCGAAAGACTGAGCAATTCCATGCATGGCCGTATGTTTCTCCGATGCATAGGAACAATACAAGTCCTCGAACCCCAAGCGACGGGCTTTTTCCCATCCGTGATAAAACAGGATCGAAGC
>JAQVLM010000470.1 GCA_028704125.1 Opitutales bacterium | reverse complement strand
AATGAGGAACGGGTTTTAGAAATCGGGAAGATATGTGCATGAGAATTCGAGTTCGAACAACAGCTTGGATGCGAGCCGGGTCGAAATCATTCAAACCAATTCCACCGGAGATGGTTTCCTTTGGGACGATGGCAGCGGAAAACTGTTCGATTCCTGTCTTTTTGGGGGGGCAAACGTAAAACAGGCCTAGTTGTGAGGGCATTGACAGAATCACACCACCTTGATGCGCTCAACCTGAATGTGGTTTTGAAGAACATAAAGATCGGACCGCCGGTCCATCAAAGGCTTGACGTCTGCGACTTCCCGCTGGACCTCGAGCGCACCTATATCAATGTCACAAACGACAACAGTCTGGGTGTTGAGCACTCCCTCCGCCGCGATGGCGTTAAGGGGGAATGCGAAGTCCGACGGGGTGAGGACTGCGGCTTGGCCAAAGTTGACTGTCATGGCCGGGCTTCTGGGCAGGCCTCCGACATTCCCGGCGAGGGCAACGTAGATCGTGTTTTCCACCGCGCGGGCCTGAGCACAGTAGCGCACTCTGAGGTAGGCTTTGCGCTCGTCGGTGGCGAAGGGCACCACGATGAGGTCGACCCCGGCGTCCACGAGGATGCGGGAAAGCTCAGGAAACTCGATGTCATAGCATATCTGGATCGCGATGCGCCCGATAGGTGTGTGGAATACCTTCAGCCCTTCACCCGGATGGATTCCCCAATACTGGTTTTCGCCTGGGGTGACGTGCAGTTTCTCCTGCGTGTAGATGTTCCCGCCCGGCGAAAACAGGTGGGCGATGTTGCGCAGGGTTCCGTCGGCTTGGCGCGCAGGGACCGACCCCGCCACGATCATCATCTGGTGGCGCGTTGCGAGCTCGCGGAAGAATGCAAGGTAGTCGGCATGCAGGTCGGCGAGCCGGGAGACCCTTTCCTCCATGCTCATCTCCCGTGGATAGGTGCAGAGCATCTGGCCGATGAAAAGCTCCGGAAAAACGACGAGGTGGGAGTCGTAGGAGTCCGCGGTTTCGACAAAGTATTCCACCTGATCACAGAGATCCGCCCAGGATGAGATGCGACGCATGTCATACTGAATGGTGCAGATCCGTGCCTTGCGCGCCGGGCTCTTGATGGGTTGTGCCGAGATCATGCGTTTGCGCGGTTGGTGTCTCGGGTTGTCCATTACGAGATGGGTCGCATACCCAAGGGATTGTTCATCCTCAATGTATCCAAAGTGAACTCCTTTCACCTGATAACCTGCTTTCAGGTGGGCGTTGAGTGCCGGATCCTTTATTTCTCCTGCGAGCACTTTGGCAACATATTCACGGGCATTCATTTTTCCCCGCCATGCGCTGTACCCGGGAATGCGTCCACCAGCTACCATTTGTTTGAGGTTGAGGCGGCGCATGAGCGACTTGCGTCCCTGATAGAGCTTGCGCGAGATTCCCTTGCGCTGGAAATCCGGATCAACCGCAATGTCGGCTCCATAGAGCGTATTACCGGACTGGTTGTGTGTCGAGAAGCTGCCCCAACCGGTGATCTCGCCGTGTGCGTACCACGGGGAGTCATCATCCAGCATCACGATGAGGCTGGCGCTATACCCGACAATCCGGCCCTGGTATTCCGCGACCAGCTGTCCCTCTGGAAATGCCTCCATCTGCATCTGGTAGTTGCGCTCGGTTGCGAGCAAGCGGGTAGGCCAGTTTTTGTAGGCCCGCGAAGCCACTTCAAGGATGCCGGGGATGTCGCTTGGCTTGGCGGTCCGGATAGTGATGGGTTCTTTTGCCATAGGTGATGATATGATGGAAAGGATGACACGGGAATCGTCCGGCTTCAAATCCGGAATTATGTTTGGTACAATGGGGGATGCCTCGGAGATTAGGGCTCCCCGTGACGTGAGCCGGGATTCAATTGGGCCGTTGGTAGGATCAGGGGTGGCCGTGCGCTGAACCGCTGCCGGTGTTTGGCAACAGAGAATATGGCTGAAGCCATATCCTCCGGAAGCGAGGTTGAATAACGGAATGGGGTAGGAATGTGGTGTGGTAGAAATGAGGTCCTCCCGTCACGAGTCTGGCATAGTTTGGATCCCTCCCTCCCTGAATCTGTCCCCAGTTCATTCCTTCACTCGTTTACGCATAACCCACACATCGGAACTTCACCCTATGTCCAGAGTCTGGTCAGTCTGCATCGAAGAAAGAGCCACTGCAACTTCTGGCGCCTTTTACAAAAAACATGAATAATTGGACTGCCCCCTGCAGCGTTTCCGGAACCTGAGCCGTCATGGTTTTGACGTGACAGTGGTTCCTGCTGATACCAGTCGTGAAGAGATCGAAGCGTTGCAGCCGGATGGGATATTTCTTTCGAACGGGCCGGGTGATCCTGAGCCCATCCGTTATGCCCAGAAGACGGTGGCGGAGCTGATGCCGAAGTATCCGGTTTTTGGTATTTGTTTCGGTCACCAAATCATCACGCATGCCTTGGGCGCGTCGACTTTCAAGTTGAAGTTCGGGCATCGTGGCGGAAACCAGCCGGTGAAAAATGTGGAGACCGGTAAGGTCATGATCACGGCTCAGAACCATGGGTTTGCATCGGATCCGGATTCCCTCCTGAAAACGGATGCCGTGGTAACGGAGGTCAACATGAACGACAACACGATCGCGGGGCTGCGGCACCGTCATTATCCTGTGTTTTCGGTTCAGTACCATCCGGAAGCTGCGCCGGGTCCGAATGATGCGGTGCCACATTTTGAAACGTTTTATCAGAATGTGAAAGCGTTTGTGGATGCCCGGGAAGCCGGGGAGTCGAAATCCGCGTGATAGCAGCCTGGTCATGATCGGGTGATTTCCTTGGGGATGCCCCTAACTGAAGGGGTGGGTATGCACGAAATCCCTCGACAAACCGGCCCGTATGGGGTGACAAAAGAGCTGCTCCCATCAAACATGAAGGATTCAACCCTGTCATCCTCCCGCAAGCGCATTCTCTTGTTGTCG
>JAQVLM010000041.1 GCA_028704125.1 Opitutales bacterium | reverse complement strand
GACCTCAATCGGCGTATCAATCCGAAGCAGCAAGGGAATGATGCGGAAGGTTCCATCCCGGGACTCCACATGCAACTGCATGTGTTGACCCGGCTTCACCCCATCGTTGAGTTCGGGCAGCGAGAACACTTCATCGCCCGTCAATCCAAGGCTGCTCCACGAGGCATCATCTTCAAACTGCAGGGGTAGCACACCCATACCGATCAGGTTGCTGCGATGGATCCGCTCAAAACTCCTTGCCACAACCGCCTTCACCCCGAGCAAAGCGGTTCCCTTGGCCGCCCAGTCCCGCGAACTGCCCATCCCGTAGTCATGCCCGGCGAACACGATGAGGGGCACCCCACGTTGCGCATAGGCATCGCACGCGTCAAATATCGGCATCACCTGCCCGTCCGGCATGAGACGGGTAAAGCCGCCTTCCTTATCCCCGGCCAGTGCGTTCTTGATCCGCACGTTGCCGAAGGTTCCACGGGTCATGATCCGGTCGTTTCCACGACGCGATCCATACGAATTGAAGTCCTTGCGCTCCACTCCCCGTTCAATGAGGTAACGGCCCGCCGGACTCTCCGGTGGAATCGCAGCAGCCGGTGAAATGTGGTCTGTGGTTACTGAGTCTCCAAGCAACGCTAGTGCCCGCATCCCCTCCAATCGCTCGATCGCGGATGGAGTCTTTCCAAAGCCGTCGAAAAATGGCGGTTTCTGAATGTAGGTGCTCGCATCATCCCATGCGAAAACCGCTCCACCCGGTGCTTTCACCTCTTTCCATTGCTCGTTCGCGGAATCAATGGTGCTGTAGCGCTCCTTGAACAGCTCAGGACGCACCGCTTCTTCGACAAGCCGGTCGATCTCTTCTTTCGTCGGCCACACATCCCGCAAATAGATCAGGCGACCATTTTTGCCCACTCCAAGCGGCTCGGCGTCGAAATCAATGTCGACCCTCCCAGCCAATGCAAAGGCGACCACCAGGGGCGGAGACATCAGGAAATTGGCCTTCACCATACTATGGACGCGCGCCTCAAAATTCCGGTTTCCGGAAAGCACGCTCGCCACCACCAGCTGACGGTCACGGATGGCCTGCTCAATCGCCGGATCCAGTGGACCGCTGTTGCCGATGCAGGTCGTGCAACCATAGCCGACCAGATTAAAGCCGAGTGCATCCAGACTATCCTGCAATCCGGTCGAAGTGAGGTAATCGGTCACGACCCGGGAACCCGGAGCGAGACTGGTCTTCACACTATCCTTGACCTTCAGCCCGAGCGCAACCGCGTTGCGGGCCACCAATCCGGCTGCGATCATCACATCCGGGTTGCTGGTGTTGGTGCAGCTCGTAATAGCGGCGATCACCACCGACCCATCCGTGAGCACTTCCTCACCCGATCCACGCCTGGGATACACTGAGTCTTCGCCAAAGCGCACCGCAACCGGCTGTCTGGCATCGGCTTCGGACCTGCCAAACCCGCCCTGTGCGACCGGAGCCATCAACAGCTGATCGAATTTCCCCTTGAGATCCGGCAAGTCGATGCGGTCCTGCGGGCGCTTTGGGCCCGATACGCTGGGCACAATCGAACCGAGATCCAGATCGAGCACATCCGTGTAGGCGATGTCGCCCTTATTGGGAACGCCCCACAATCCCTGTGCCTTGAAATAGGATTCCACCAACGCGATCTGCGCTTCATCCCGGCCGGTCTTGCGCAGGTAATCAGTTGACTTCCCATCCACTGGGAAAAAGCCCATGGTCGCACCATACTCAGGAGCCATGTTCGCTATCGTGGCCCGGTCAGCCAGGCTCAGCGCGGCGGTTCCTTCGCCGATGAACTCCACAAACTTTCCGACCACCTTGCGCTGGCGCAGCATCTCCGTAATCCGCAAGGTCAAATCGGTGGCCGTCACTCCCTCCCTGAGGGTGCCGGTCAGGTTCACTGCGATCACCTCGGGCGTCAGGAAGTAGACCGGCTGACCGAGCATGCCGGCCTCCGCCTCAATTCCGCCCACACCCCAACCCACCACACCCAGACCGTTGATCATGGTGGTGTGGGAATCCGTGCCGACCACGGTGTCTGGGTAAAGCACCCGATCCGCGCCTTCGCCCAGAGCAAACACCACCCGGGCGAGATGCTCGAGGTTCACCTGATGGATGATCCCGATGCCGGGAGGCACCACACTGAAGGTTTCAAAAGCCTGCTGCCCCCATTTGAGGAATTCATAGCGCTCGCGGTTGCGCTCAAACTCATACTTCAGGTTCGAGGAAAAGGCCAGATCGCTTCCGGCACGGTCCACCTGAACCGAATGGTCAACCACCAGATCAACCGGCACGAGCGGCTCGATCTTTTTCGCGTCGCCACCCTTCTCCTTCATGGCATCCCGCATTGCAGCAAGGTCCACCAGCAAGGGCACACCCGTGAAATCCTGCAACACGATCCGGGCCACCACAAACGGGATTTCCACCGCCTCCGGTTGCCGTGCGTTCCAGTTTGCCAGGGTCTTCACATCCCGCTCACTGATCTTGCGGCCATCGCAGTTGCGCAGCACCGACTCCAGCACGATCCGGATACTCACCGGCAAACGCGAGACCGGGCCCACACCCTGTTTCTCCAGCTCAGGCAGCGAATAATAGCTGCCAAGACGGGTTCCATCCGGACCCGTCAGAGGACGTAACACGCGAAAAGGATCAGTTAACGGACTCATGAGGAGAAACAGGTTGTATGAAGCTTCAGCGGTTGACAAGCACCGGTTCACCCAAGCGACTTCAAAGCCGCCTGAACCTGATCAAAATCCGGGACCACCTTCGGATCATCCGAATAGCTGCTGAAGACGATCTTGCCATCCTTGCCGATCACAAAAGCGGCGCGCTTGGACACCCCCTTGAATCCAATGAAGTCCTCGTAGAGCACCCCATAGGCCGTAGACACTTCCTTGTTGAAGTCGCTCAACAGCGGGAAATTCAGGCCTTCTTTCTGCGCCATCGCCTCCTGCGCGAAAGGGCTGTCCACACTGATTCCGTAGACGGTCGCCCCCAGGCTTCCATACACGTTCAGCGTGTCGCGGATGGTGCACATCTCAGCGGTGCACACTCCCGTGAATGCGAAGGGAAAAAACAACAAAACAACCGGCTTCTTTCCAAACTGGTCGGATAGCCGGATATCATCCAATCCGGTTGCGGATTTGGATTTGAGAACAAAATCGGGGGCCTGGGTTCCTGGTTGAAGTGCCATATCGTTGATTCCTTGTATTGATGGTTATGGTTATCGGTTAATCCTTGAGCCCATCCATACTCCAAAAACCGGGGATTTCAACGGATCCACGCAGGTTATATCCACGGCGATGCATCCACTGCCTTTCAGAAGAGATCCTTATCCATCCGACAGGCAACAACCCGCCTACAGTCCGAGCTTGCCAAAAGCATCCCCAAGCCCGCCACCGAACGAGGCCCCACCTCTTCCGGAAGAAGGACGGTTGCCGCCACCCGACGGGGGACGGTTTCCCCCACCCGAACCCGGACGGCCATTTGGCCCGCGCCCGCCATGCCCGGCTCCACCCTGCGGAGAACCCGGCGCATCACTGCGCCCCGGTGTCGCGCCCTTTTCCGGAGCGGTTTTCATCGACAGGCCGATCCGCTTGCGCGGGATATCCACCTCGGTCACCGTCACCTGGACCTTTTGCCCGACCTTCACCACATCCGCCGGGTTCTTCACAAAATTGTCCGAAAGCTGACTGACATGGACCAACCCATCCTGATGGACTCCGATGTCCACAAATGCGCCGAATGCGGTCACATTGGTCACGATCCCCGGCAGCTTCATTCCTTCCCGCAGATCATCAATCTTCTCGACCCCCTCACGGAATTGAAACACCTCAAACTGCTCGCGCGGGTCACGCCCCGGCCGGGCCAGCTCACTGAGGATATCCTTGAGGGTTGGCAAGCCAACGTCCTCCGATACGTAGCGCTCCACTTTGATCTGCTTGCGCAAGGCATCGCTGCTGATCAGATCCGCCACACTCACACCCAAATCCGCCGCCATCTGCTCGACCAGTGCGTAGCGCTCCGGATGCACCGCACTCGCATCCAGCGGATGCTTCGCGCCGCGGATCCGCAAAAAGCCCGCCGCCTGCTCAAATGCCTTCGGGCCGATTCCCGACACCTTCAACAATTCCTTGCGGCTGCCGATCGCGCCCACTGACTCGCGGTGCTTGACGATCTCACCCGCAAGCCGCGCATTGAGCCCGGACACATAGGACAGCAACTGCTTGCTCGCCGTGTTCACTTCCACTCCGACGCTGTTCACACAGCTCAACACCACGTCCTCCAGCGACTCCTTGAGGATCTTCTGATCCACGTCGTGCTGATACTGCCCCACCCCGATCGACTTCGGATCGATTTTGACCAATTCCGCGAGCGGATCCATCAGCCTCCGCCCGATCGATACCGCTCCCCTTACTGTGATATCCTTTTCGGGGAACTCCTCGCGGGCCACATCCGACGCCGAGTAGATCGAGGCCCCGCTCTCGTTAACCATCACAACTGCAACCGATGCGGGTAAGCCCAGACCCCGCACAAAGCTTTCAGTCTCCCGGCTGGCTGTCCCATTGCCGATCGCCACCGCACTCACCTGGAAACGCTGCACCAACCCCGCTACGATCGTTGCGGCCTGTTCGCGCTGATACTCCCCGGATGTCGGATACACAACAGTGTCGAAAATCAGTTTGCCCTGTGCATCGAGCACCACCACTTTGCAGCCCGTGCGGAAGCCCGGATCAATCGCAAGCACCGGCTTTCCACCCAATGCCGGAGCCAGCAGCAGCTCACGCAGGTTTTCCGAAAACACCCGGACCGCCTCCACATCCGCACGCTTCTTGAGTTCCATGCGGACAGCGGTCTCCATCGACACCGACAACAAGCGCTTGAACCCGTCCTCCACCGCCTCGGCCACCTGCGCCGCGCAGGGCGTCGATCCCTTCACAAAGCGGCGCTTGACCATCCCCAATGCCGTCTCCTCGTCCGGACGCACCAACATATACAAAAACCCTTCGGCCTCACCGCGCCGGATCGCCAGGATGCGGTGCGACGGCGCCTTATCCACCGGCTCGGACCAGTCGAAATAGTCCCGGAACTTCGCCCCTTCCTCCTCCTTCCCCTTGATCACCTTCGAGGACAGCACCGAATGCTTGAGGTAGTATTCCCTCAACTCCGCCCGGGTGTCCGCATCATCATTGACCCACTCCGCGATGATATCCCGTGCGCCCGCCAACGCCGCCGCAGAATCCACCACCTCATGCTCCGCCGAAACAAATGCCGCAGCCTCCGCCTCCGGACTCACACCCGGCTTATCCTGCCCATCCCACAGGAGTTGGGCAAGCGGTTCGAGCCCCTTCTCCCGGGCCGCCTGCGCCCGCGTGCGCCGCTTCGGCTTGAACGGCTGATAGATGTCCTCCAGGCGCGCCAGCGTCTCAGCCTCACGCAGACTCCGCTCCAGCGCATCCGTCATCAACCCGCGCTCCTTGATCGACTGTATCACAAACTCGCGCCGCTCCTCCATCTCCTTCAACTGCGCCAGGCGGTCCCGCACCGACGCAATCACCACCTCATCCATTCCACCGGTCACCTCCTTGCGGTACCGTGCGATAAAAGGCACGGTGGCACCCTCCGCTAGAAGCCGCGCAAGCGCCGATACATGAACCACCTGCAACGAAAATTCCTTGCAGATACGGGGAACAAAGAGATCTGGAGTCATTTCAGGAATAAAAAAGGCCACCATATTGCGACCACCGATCCACCTGACAAGACCCGAATCAACGAAAGATCTTCCCGGGCACCAAGCCCAACTTCGAAACCGTCACGTTTATAAAAAAAACTCCAAGTAAAGTGAGTCCCATTCCGGCCGGATACAATCTTCTGGAGGGGGTGGCTTCAGCCATCCTCTATTCCCCAGCCGTTCAATCGCTTGCGGATGAGCGGGGGCGCTCATCCCTACCCGCAACAGGCCGCTTACTCAACTGGGTTGCCCTACACCCATAAGACTCCCGGCGTCTGAATACACTCCCCCTCGCCTGAAATCCCCGATATCCAAGGTAGGGCGAGGCGTCCCCACCGATCCGCTCTTCCCTCTGCCTCTCCGCGCCTCTGCGCGAGAACCTCTTCTTTTTCTTCATCCTGTTAATCCCACCCGAGAATTTCTATCTCTCGCCCGGCTTCGCCTCAAGGCTCCAAGCTCACAAAGAAACTCATCCTTAGTGCCTTGGTGCCTTCGTGAGAAAACCTCCTTCTATTCCACCGTAATAAGCACAATTTACGATACCAATCCTGGAATCCACCCCAGATCCCTACGATCCCAAATCGGCCAAATGTATGATGTCAATTAAAGTGGTTGCCCATCAATACCCATGCATGCAACCGCCAGCCCATCCCTTCGCATGCTTCCTGCAAACACTTCAGAAAGCTCACCCGCGCTCCCTCTCTCTCTCAAAGATCCAACTGCGGTAATTCCCACGATTGATCACATGGTAGCATGCCCCAGCATATTCTATCCGTACCTTCCGAGCCATTTCTCTACCGAATCAACCCATTCCGGTTCCTCCATGCAAGCCAATTTTGTTAGAATGCGTGGACTGACCCCTTTCGCGTTTCTCCTATGGGATCATCCGACTCCCGCACGGGCGTTGCCACCCAACGCGGGCCTCTCAGGTTCCTCGACTTCTCTTTCCCTACGCGCTGCCTCCAATCACCCCGGGGAGCCCGACAATTGCTTGCAGGTGTCGCTTCATTGTCGGTTGCAGGCTTCACCCAATCTGACAGGATAGCCACTCCCATGTAGCGTAACGAGGCTGTACCGAGCGAAGCGACAGCCTGCAATCGAGTTCACTTGCGTTACGGCTCGCAGGTTCGCCGCACCGGGCTTCGGCTTGGGGATTACTCCTTTCACCGCCAGCTTGGCTACATGTTGGACACCTATTTACCATGTTGATTACTTTTCATATCAATAGAGAAGTCAGGCTTACCCTGACGCACCAGATTACCGCAGATTATAGGAAAGCCTCCATCCTTCGTGCTCTCTGCGCTCTTCGTGGTTAAGGGTCTTCAATCCCTCTTCCTTGGCGTCTCCGGGTCTTGAGTGCAGACGCTGCATGCAGCGTCAAGCGGGCGTGAGACAAGTCTTCTTCAATCCTGTAGATCCTGTCCAAAAAGAGAGAGGAACAGACAGGATGAACAAGATTAACAGGATGGGTTTTCACATCGCTCACAAACTTCGCTTGATGCTCATGATCAATACCATCCAGCGAGCAATGTTGAACAGACTTTTATCCAATATCGTTCGCATCCTTAACGAACCCCATTGGTTTTCAGCTTCTCCCTTTCATGGCTAGAAATCCTCCATATGGCTGGATCAAAGGAGGAATCTCACAACACCTTACATTTTATACCCTTGCAAATGTTACGAAATATCAGCACATTTTTTTTTGTGGAATCTTTTCGTCACACCACCCCAAATACGAGCCTACCCGGTCTACACCGTAATGGCGGAGAAAATCGAGGCTGCAGCAAAACTAAAGGAGACCAACTCAAGAATGAAGGACTTCTACGACATATGGTTTCTGCTACAGCGATTCAGTTTTGATGCAGCAATCTTGCGAACTGCGATATCTGCTACTTTTGAGAGACGAAAAACCGCTCTACCCGAATTTCCTGAGCCGTTCTCAGAGACACTTGCAGGTACCCGAAAAAGCATCAACAGTGGGAAGCATTTCTGCGCAGGAATTCCCTAACGGACACCACTGCCGACTTTCACGACCTGGTTGTCGACATACGGTCCTTTCTCGGCAAAGCACTGCAGGAATCCTACTCTCACTAGGCCAGCAAGGACGGAAAGGAACCATGAAATACGCGAACCACACGAAACTGTGACCCAGTGCCGTGACGGTTGCCTGCCCCTCGCCCACCCTGTTCATTCCCCAAATCTGCGTAGTCCGTGGATCAAACTCTTCTTCTCTCTGTGCTCTCGGCGTCCTCTGTGGTGAAAAACCCTCTTAAGACCTTGTGGCGAGGCCGTCAGGCCGATGTCATTCGACGAAGCTCATGATCGGGACTATCCTGCGAGAACGGAACGGTTGAGGGATGTTGAATACTAAAGAGTTGATTAACAACGTTCGCCCGATGGGCTCACTAAGATCCGCTACGCAAAAGAGTAACGGAAGAAAACGCATCTCGCTCCCTAAAAGAAGAATTGGTTTGCAGAAAAGCCAGCTGGTAGGCACATTGGAATCATGCCAACTGTCCTGCGAATCGGCCCTTACCGATTTCTTTTTTACGCATCGGACGGTGACGAGCCCATTCACATTCATGTCCGCCGTGACGACAATATGGCCAAATTTTGGACCAGACCTGTGCGTTTGGCGGGAAATATTGGATTCTCAGCCAAGGAGTTGCGGGAAATTGGAAAACTGGTAGAAGACAACCAAGCAGACATTGAAAGGAAGTGGAATGAATTCTTTAGCCGTAGTTGAACGTGAGGCCGCAGCCTCATCCGTTGAGGTAACAGAAGATGAATTGATTGTCTCTTTGGTTGATGGTCGTCGAATCTCGGTTCCGTTGGCGTGGTATCCCCGACTCTCCCATGCGACACCAGAGGAAAGAGACTCCTATGAATTGATGGGAAGGGGCACTGGGATTCATTGGCCTTTGATTGATGAAGATCTCTCGGTATCCGGAATTCTCAGGGGTAATCCATCATACGAATCGGAGAAGTCGCTACAAAACTGGCTCAAAGGAAGAGGTGCGGCCAAGCCCTGATAAAGGATAGCCAAAAAGCAATAAACAATTGCCAATCAATTGAGGGCTCATACCGGTTCTCCAAATCTGCGCCCATCTGCGGACAAATATCTTCTTTGTTTTGGATAGGATCTACAGGATGGAAGAAGAAGATCGTTCTCTCACAAGGCGCTAAGCTCACGAAGGGGGAATGAGGGAAGAAGTGAGAAGTTAGAAGGGTGAAGTGAGAATGGGATTTTCAATCTGCGCAAATCTGCGGATAGAACTCTTCTCTGTGGATTGTGTGATCTTGTAGGCTCAGGCTTCTTCTTTCTTCGTGCTCTCGGTGTTCTTTGCTTCGCGCTATCGCTTGAGTGTCGCCTTCGGCTCGAAAGTGGTAAATGGAACTATTATTATTACCACGAAATACACAAACCACACGAAACTGTGACCCAGTGCCGTGACGGACGCCTACCCGGTTCCATCCTGAGCAGATGCGGTTAGTCTGGAGCCCGATGGGACTGCCCCATGCCATACATTTCTGAGATAAGGTCACGAATCTGAGTAGCGGCGGACTCAGAGACCGAATCCAATTTCGCGCCTATTCGTTGCTTCGACACAGTTCGAATCTGGTCTATGGCAATCTCTGCTTCTCTTCCGTCACAGCAAATCTGAATTCTGGAACGCCATAATGGATGCAGAGAACTCGTGATCGGGCAGACTACCACCGTTGATGCATATCGGTTCATGCTGTCCTGGCTGATCACAACTGCGGGACGACATTTCTTCATCTCCGAGCCAATGACTGGATCCAGATTGACCCAGTAGATCCCGTATCTTTCGATCTTCACCATGATTCGGAGCGGTCCGATTCGATGGAAGCCGTCGCAACATCCCAATCTTCCCAACTTTCATCGACAACGGCCATTTCCTTATAGGTCGACTCCCAATCGAGCTTTTTTGCCTTTATCACTGGGATCAACACTATGTTGTCGTCTCCCTCTTCAATCAGGATTTCATCTTCGATTCCATATCGATCGATCATCCTCTTTGGCAAGCGGATGCCTCGCGAATTACCGATTCTTGTGAGTTTCAAAGTTGTTCCCATGAGTAATTACAGTAATAACATCTGACAGGTTATCAAGCGCGAAACTCGAAGAAACACGAAAACCGGAGTCCGACAACAACTGGGGACTACCCTATTCCCATCCTGTCAATCCTGTCTGTGCCTCTCCTTCTTTTATTTGGACAGGATTTACAGGATTGACAGGATGATTTTTCTCTCACGCCCGTTTGACGCTGCATGCAGCGTCTTCACTCAAGACGCAAAGCCGCCAAGGGTAGAATGCAGTAATCGGGGATGACTCAATATGAATTGAAAATCTGCTGTTTGGCGCCAGACAAACGTATGTGGCCCGCAGGGCTTATAGCGAGCATCGCGAGCGGTGTTAAATACTCTTCTCTTTAACAACGTTCGCCCGATGGGCTAACCAAAAGATGGGCGCGAGAAGGATGCTCCCGCAACTTTCAAGAAGCATTCAAGGATGAGGATCAGGGAGACTCGGTGTAGGAGTAATCAGGAAACCCGTAATACAGATCATCTTCGGTTTCCGGAAGAAGATCCTCATCCGGATCACCGGTGCGATTGACCGTTATGGTGATCGCCTTGGCTTCGGTTTCAACTTCATCATCATCGATCGCGATCGCGCTGATTGAGTAGGTACCGCGCACCGGAGGAATGAAAGAGAAGCGATATGGGGGGCGGGTCGCATCATCACCGACTTGAATTCCGTCCACCAACAAAGCTACGGTTTCGACGAAGCCATCGGAATCACTTGCAACGACATCAATCCAGATCTTCTTGCCCTCGGCGAAATAGGATTTGTTCAAAGGTGAAGACACTCGCACCCGCGGAGCCTTGGTTTCCTTCTCTTCGACTTGGATGGTCAAGGGAGCAGACTCGGTCTCGTTGCCGTAGTTATCTCTGGCGATTGCTACAATCGTAAACGAGGATACATCCGTATCCGTATCGAGGGTTGCCTGATAAGGCGGTTTTTCCTGCATGGACAACAAAGACCCGTTGGCCACGATTTTCACCCACTGAATCGTGCCATCTTTGTCTTTGGCATCCGCCAAAATGAAAACCTTCTCACCGTGCCGGATCACAGCGTCAGCAAAGGGGTGCAGAATCTCAACAGTCGGCTCATCCCCCGGATCCACAACCAGCCCACCCTCCGAGTTGGTGTAACGGTTCCCCTCCGCATCGAGAAAGGTCTGACTGTTGTCCTTTGTCTCATCGTCTCCGACTTTCACTTCCGGAGGAGCCAAGTTGCGGTTACGGGTGAGGAAACCACTATTGGATGCGGTGATGACGGTACCATTTTGACGGGCGAAGCGCCGCTCTGTTTTGGATCCACCTTCGAAGGTCAGCCATTCTCCAAGATCATGGGAATAAAACACTGGGTAAAGATCGGCAGATGTGAACCACCACCCCAGCGACTCCGACCAAAGGCGAACGTCCGAAGTGTCCTCCGCATCGACATACAACCAACCGTGGTCCGAGTGATAAATCCACGGAAAATGGTCATCGGTAATGTATCCCAGCCAATCCACAAAGGTCCAACCATCGTTGTTCTTGCTTGCATCCGGCCACAGGTGATTCGGAAGGTAATTTGAGCCTTTCAGATCAATCGCATACTGAATGCTTTCCGATGCTTCGGATGTCACGGTTGTCAACTGTACTTCCTGTTTCACCAAACCCACATCCACGACATACCAGTTTGAGGATAACTCGGTGCTCTGCATCGTCACTTCCTCAAGATCCTCATCCGAAGCGAGCTTCATGCGCTTCTCCACGTTGATTTTAAGCGCCTCAAAAGTTCCATTCGGAATCGTGACCGTTTCGAAGCCGACCGGGTCAAGATGATAGGAAACCAAGCCATATGAACCGGATGAACCCGAAAGCCTCGCCTTGTATTTGTAGGGTTTGCCAATCTCAAAATCCGCCGGCAAGAGCCGGGCCGAACGCTCAAAATCGTAGGTTTTCCCATCGCTCTCTTCCCGGAAGATCCGCCAACCATTTTCCACGGTCTGGTAACACCGCCGGTTGAGGGAGGTGATTTCGTCCAGTTTGTCCGACAATGAAGGCACCACCTTTTGGGATGTGCGGAAGGTTCTTTTACCGTTCACGTAGACGGTGGAATCAATTTCGGTGCGTAACAGGACCGGAGTCTCCACTTCATCGGTTGTGAGCACGCCTGTGTAACTCCAATGATCCTTGT
>JAQVLM010000469.1 GCA_028704125.1 Opitutales bacterium | reverse complement strand
TACCTGTGCTGGTGCGCACGCGGGAGGGCTACCGCAACCTGTGCAAACTGCTCACACAGGCGCACCTGCGCGCATCCAAAGGCAACCCGCGGATCCGTTGGGATGAGCTGCCCGCGCATGCAGCCGGACTCTCCGCACTCACCGGCGATCACGAGGGGCCCATTCACCGCGCATCGATCCGGGAAGGAAAACAGGGCGTGGAACGCAACATGGACGCCCTCCTCGCCGCCTTTGGACACGAGTACGTGTATGTGGAGATCCAGCACCACTTCATCCGGGAGGAAGTGCTCTGGAACCGCGCCCTCGTGGATTTGGCCGGACACTACCGCCTACCGCTCCTTGCAACCAATGGAGTATGCCACGCCAGCCCCGAAGACCGGTGCCTACTGGATGCCTTCACCTGCATTCGCCACCACACCCATCTCGACCATGCCGGACGGCTTCTGTCCCAAAATGCGGAGCGCCACCTTTGCACCCCGGAAAGCATGTTGGAGCGGTTCCGGGATCTTCCACAAGCGGTTCACAACACCGTTGAACTCGCGGAGCAGTGCGTCTTCTCGCTTGAGAACCTCGGCTACAGTTTTCCGACTTTTCCGGTGCCTCCCGGGGAGTCAATGGACAGCTTTCTGCGCAAGATCACCTGGTTTGGAGCCGAACAACGCTACGGTTCGATTACCCCCCGCATACGCGATCAGATCAACCACGAACTCGGCATCATCGCAAAACTCGGCTTCAGCGGTTACTTCCTGATCGTCTGGGATATTGTCAACTTCTGCCGCGAATCCGGAATCATGGTGCAAGGCCGGGGTAGCGCGGCGAACAGCGTGGTCTGCTACAGTCTGGCGATCACCGCAGCCGATCCGATCGGCGGCAACCTGCTCTTCGAACGTTTCCTCAGCGAGGGGCGGCAAGGCTGGCCGGATATCGACCTCGACCTCCCCAGCGGCCATATGCGCGAATGCGTCATCCAGGAAGTCTACCGCCGCTACGGAAAACTCGGCGCCGCCATGACCGCCAATGTCATCACCTACAGGGGACGAAGTGCGATCCGGGAGATGGGCAAGGCACTCAACTTCCCGGTCGATCAGCTCAAACGCTTTTCCGATCTCTTTGCGCACGGAGACTACCCGCAGACACTCGCCCTTCAGGATCAGCTTTCCCAAGCCGGCATCCGCCACTCCCATCCACGCGCACCCGCACTGGTCGACCTCTATTCCCGGGTCTACGGACTCCCGAGGCACCTCGGACAGCATTCCGGCGGTATGATCATATGCCAGCAAGGGCTCGATACCATTGTGCCTCTGGAGAATGCGAGCATGCCCGGGCGGGTGGTCGTCCAATGGGATAAAGACGACTGCGAGGACATGGGCATCGTCAAAGTGGATTTGCTTGGACTCGGGATGATGGCGGTCCTGCAGGATGCTCTAGCCCTCACCCGGGCGCGGGGCAACCCGATTGATCTCGCACATATTCCGAAAGATGATCCCGCTACTTTCGAGCTGATGCGTGCAGCCGACACCGTGGGTGTATTCCAGATCGAAAGCCGCGCCCAGATGGCCACCCTGCCCCGCCTACAACCCCGCACCTTCTATGATCTGGTGATTGAAGTCGCCATCGTGCGCCCCGGACCCATCGCAGGTAACCTTGCCCACCCCTATCTCGAACGGCGGGCTGGCAGGCAGGCGATCGACTACATCCACCCCGACCTCGAACCCGTCCTGAAGCGCACGCTGGGCGTCCCGCTCTTTCAGGAGCAAGTCCTGAAAATGGCCATGGTTCTGGCTGGATTTTCCGGATCGGAGGCCGAAGAACTGCGACGCGCCATGGGTTTCAAACGCAACGACGAACGCATGGAGCGGGTGGTCCAGAAGCTCCGCAGCGCCCTCGAATCCCGCGGGGTTGAGGAAGACGTCATCCGGAAGATGACCGATGCGATCCAATCCTTCGCACTCTATGGATTCCCGGAATCGCACGCCATCAGCTTCGCGATTCTGGCTTATGGCAGCGCCTACCTCAAGACCCACCATCCCGCCGAGTTTTATGCCGGCCTGCTCAACAACCAGCCCATGGGATTCTACTCCCCGGCCACCCTTGTTCAGGACGGCAAACGACACGGGATCCGCTTCCTCCCGCCCGACATAACCGGGTCCTCATGGGAGTGCACCATCATCGATGATCACACGATCCGGCTCGGGCTCCTTAGCATTGATGGGCTCAAGCGTGCCCACGCCCACCTCATGTTGGCCGAGCGATCCTGTGCCCCCTTCGCCGATCTGCGTGACTTCCTCAACCGCACCGATTTTGCCCGCGACGAACTGCGCGTGCTCGCTGAAGCCGGCGCACTCAACATCTGGTGTGGCGATCGCCGCCAGGCCCTGTGGGCAATCGAACAATTCCACGACAGCGACGACCTGTTCGCCAGTCTTCCGCAAAACCCGCACGCCGGCGATCCATCCGAGACGCGCCCCCTCCCGCCAATGGATCCAATCGAGCGCCTCATGGCCGACTACCGGACCATCGGATTGACCGTCGGAGCCCATCCGATGTCATGGATACGACCGCTACTGGGAGACTCGGTTGTTCCGGCGGGAAAACTTGCACAGATGCGCGATGGATGCCCTGTCCGGGTCGCGGGAGCCGTCATCTGCCGCCAACGCCCGGGCACAGCCAAAGGAGCGGTGTTTGTGAGCCTGGAAGATGAGACCGGCATCGCCAACTGTATCCTCTACTCCGATCGCTTCGAACGCTACCGCCTGACGGTCACACAAGAGCATTACCTGATCGTATCCGGACGGCTCCAACGCAAGGATGGCGTCACCCACATCCAGGCGATCCGCCTATCTGGAATCCCCTTAAAGGCACTTCCAGCTGTGCAATCCTACGATTTCCACTGAGGCATCATCCGGCATCGTTTTTCGGAATTTCGACAAATCGGTGTGACCTTTCCGGTATTCGCAAGTATTCCTGTGTATTGGATCCAACATGCAGG
>JAQVLM010000468.1 GCA_028704125.1 Opitutales bacterium | reverse complement strand
AAAACCCGATCGGAATGTCCTTCACAAACGGAATACGGGGGATCCGCCGGATGCGCAGACCGGGAATCACCACATCCTCGCCTTCATGGTAGGTCAGCAGATCCACCTCATGCCCCGATTCGCACAATGCTTCGCAAAGGAGCCGACAGGCAATCGGGGTACCCCTCTCCTGAAAAAACGGGTGCGGAGCCATCAAGAGGATTCTCATGAGCCGACGCTATGAGAACCGTCACTTGGGTCAATCCCATAACAGCTGCCTCCCCAGAGTAGCGGTAGGATCCCTGCTCGCGGCCTTCAATCCCAAATGGTGCGCATTCGAGCCCGCCTACGCCTCAAATCCCCGAACCCGGTAGGGCGAATTGTCCTCAATGAACAGAACTCCCCCCATTTCGTGCCTTTCGGTGCGTCAGGGTAAGCCTGACTTCTCTATTGATGTGAAAAGTAATCAACATGGTAAATAGGTGTCCAACATGTAGCCAAGCTGGCGGTGAAAGGAGTAATCCCCAAGCCGAAGCCCGGTGCGGCGAACCTGCGAGCCGTAACGCAAGTGAACTCGATTCAACCTCGTTACACTATATGGGAGTGGCCAACCTTTCCAAGATAACGAAGCCTGCAGCCGACGAAGAAGCGACACCTGCATGCGATCGTCGGGCTCCCCGGGGTGGCTGGAGACAGCGCGTAGGGAAAGAGAAGTCGAGGAACCTGAGAGGCCCGCATTGGGTGGCAACGCCCGTGCGGGAGTCGGATGATCCCATAGTAGCGAGGAAGGGCCTAACGAGCCTGGAGCGAAGGGGATCTGCTGTAAGTGTGCAACGATCGAAACAATATGCAGCCGCTTGACCTGAAGGTCCACTACGGGGAAACGGAGCGTGAAGACCTTGGCATCGAAGCGGTGCCGGAGGGAGACTATCCGGATAAACTGCGTGAGTTGAGATTGAAGCTTCATCAGAAAGCGAAACAAGAACCGAGGTTCCGCTTCTACACGCTCTATGACCGGGTGTACCGTATGGACGTGCTGGAAGCGGCATGGAAACGTGTCGGCAGGAAAGGAAAAGCCAGTGGCATCGACGGGTTAAGAGCCGAGAGTATTCTTGAACAGGAAAACGGTGTGGAGGAATTCCTTGCCGGGATTCAGAAGGAGCTCAAGGAGAAGATCTATAGGGCCAGTGCTGTAAAGCGGGTGTATATCCCGAAAGCCGACGGAAAGAAACGACCGCTTGGAATCCCGACTCTGAAAGACCGGGTAGTATAAATGGCGGTTGTGCTGATACTGGAACCCATCTTTGAGGCGGACTTCTGCGAGTGCTCGTATGGATTCCGGCCGGGTCGCAAGGCGCATGATGCACTGGAATCGATCCGTGAAAACCTCAAGGCAGGGAGAACACAAGTCTACGATGCGGACCTGAAAGCCTACTTCGACAGCATACCCCATGATAAACTCATGGCTTGTGTGCGAATGAGGGTAAGTGACAGGAATGTGTTGGGGCTGATAAGAATGTGGCTGCGAGCACCTATCATCGAAGAGGATGAGCAGGGAAAGCGGGAGCCCCCCAAAAAAACAGATCGGAACGCCACCGCATCCCGCTACGGGAAGACCTCCCTATTCGTCCTCCCTTTGGGTCTTAGGGCCTCTGCGTGAGAACCTCTTCTTCCTCTGTGCCTCCGCTCTGGGCGTAAGCCCGCCAAGGCGATGTTAGTTTTCCCCTCTGCAATACTGGCTCGTAGCCACGGATTGGTATGGACTATTCGCAATCATGATCCCCGTCTACGCATTTCTGTTCGTGCCGCTAAGAAGCGTGATGAGTGGAGGTTGTGATCGTTTCCTGCAACGAACCTCGACCATCCAGTGGGGTCTAATGGTATGCGTTTACTGCGTAAGCCACGCACCGGCGATATTCCTTCTCAAAATCCCCGGCTATGAAGGGCACGGAGGTGTGATGGATCGCATTGACTCCATCTGTTTTGCCGCATCTGTGTTTTTCCATCTCACACGCTATTACTTCACATGAGGGGACACTCGATTCATGCTTCCTTCATGGGTCTTTTCTTCCCTTGATTATGCACTTCGGTTCAAGGGATTCCCGACCGCGCTTTGGCATGGGGTGAACTACTTACAACCGAAGTCGGGGGGCGAAAATCCTTTGGTCAACGAGATTGCGAATAATCAGATCGTATTTTGTCCGAATGGCCGGTGTACGAGTAGCCGGACATGCCGTGGAGAAGGCAATCCGTCCGGCTACTTGGAGAGCTCTGATGGAATCCCTAGCGCTCGATTCTGAATGCGCGGTATTCGTGAGGCGGCAGCATGACCGGGAATACGCTTTGGTCTCCACGCGCTTGAGCCTGGATGGTTTCTCCCGAGTGAAGGTCCACAATAGAGATAGCGTTTTCCGCAGGAACGGCCGTCACCATTGTCCGCTGGTCGACAAACGAATGGACAACAAAGGTGTCGTTGTCGTAGAGGAAGAGCCCGATGCGGCTCTCAGTCTCAAGGGTGAGCGGCATTTCCGCGTTGACCACCCGCTTGATCCAGGTGAGGGCCGGGGCGGGCAGGTCATAGAGGTCGTTGAAGTTGTCCGGAATGGTCAGCACGTAAAGCATGCCGGACGAGTAATTGGCCTGCAGCAGCAAAGGGTATCCATTCCCTTGGTCGTAAGCGGTCACGACCTCCCAACTGTCATTGGTTGGATAAATCACCTGCGGAATCAGGATGTCCCGAGGTCCTTCCACCGTAGTCCTAAAATCGGAAAAGGTATGGGAAAGCGATTTGCGGTCCGAAACACGAAGATCGACGATGGATTCGAGCCCCTTTCCTTCCAATGCCTTGGCGAGTCCCGAAGTGATAACGACGTTCTTGCCTTCGGATAGACTCTTCCTGATCTTACTGACAATCGCGGGGTCCTTTGCACAGCCTTGGGTGAGGATGAAAGTCCGGGCGTTTTCGGGGTAGGCCGGAACCATCTCAATCGGAAGCCCAATCATGCCCAGATACTGATGCAGGAA
>JAQVLM010000467.1 GCA_028704125.1 Opitutales bacterium | reverse complement strand
TGTCTAAGTTACAAAATGGTGATATAATTATAGCTGATACAGCTGAAGATGAGTCTGTTGGAAAATGTACTGGCATCTGGTGGTTTTCAACAAGTTGCGCCAGTTTCAGGATCTTGGGCATCAGGCGATCCTGATCATTGGAGACTTCACGACCACGATCGGGGATCCGAGCGGACGTTCATCCACCCGGCCGGTGCTGACCGAAGCGGAGATTCGCCAGAATGCGGAGACTTATCTGGAACAGGCTTTCCGGATACTCGACAAGGATAAGACCCGGGTCGTCTACAACAGCGAGTGGTTTTCCAAGATGAGTTTTTCGGATTGCCTCGGGCTGGCCAGGAAGATGACGGTGGCCCGGATGCTGGAGCGGGATGATTTTTCGAAGCGCCATCGTGAAAACGTGCCGATTTCGATCATCGAGTTTCTGTATCCCCTGGTTCAGGGATATGATTCGCTGATTCTCGATGCGGACGTCGAACTTGGGGGCACGGATCAGCTCTTCAACAATCTGGTGGGGCGCTCCCTGCAGAAGGACGCGGGAAAAAGCCAGCAGATCGTGATGACGCTCCCCTTGCTGGTCGGCTTGGACGGTGTGAAGAAAATGTCCAAGAGTCAGGACAACTACATCGCTTTCAATGACAGCCCCAAGGACATGTTTGGCAAGATCATGTCCATCAGCGACACGACGATGTGGGATTACTACCGGCTGCTGTTGCTCTACAGCGCGGAAGAGGTGAAGGAGCTGGAATCCGCACACCCGATGGAGTGCAAGAAGGCACTCGCTTCCAAACTGGTGGGTCGTTTCCACGGGCCGGAAGCCGCGGATGCCGCGCGTGCGGAATTTGAGCTGGTGTTTTCCAAGAACCGGATCCCGGATGAAATGCCGGAGTTCCTCTGGTCGGCGGTCGCGACCGGATCAGAGGAGAGTTTGGTTAATGTAATGGCCGCCACAGGGTTGTTTGCGAGCAAGAAGGAAATCGGACGCTTTATCCAGCAAGGGGCCGTGAAACTGGATGGAAATGCTGTGAGCGACACGATGCTGCGCTTGTCTTGCCCCGAACCGCCAGTCGTTGTGCAGGTGGGTAAACGGGTGTTTTTCCGGATCAGGTGAAATAGGCCTGTTGTTTGGGCGAGATCGGGATGCCGACCCGCTCCATGACGGCCAGCATGTCTTCCCAGATCATGCGTTTGATGCGGTTGGTTCCATTGCGGTTGACGTACGACGGGTGGAAGGTGGCCATCACCGGGATGGATCCGTGCTGGAACCATTGTCCGCGCACGGAAGTGATGCGGCGTTCCGGGTCGTAGCCAAGCAGGCCGTTTAATGCGGTGGCGCCAAGTCCCACAATGACCTGAGGACGGATGATCTCCAATTGGGCTTCGAGATAGGGCATGCAGAACGCCATTTCTTCCAATGTGGGTGGCCGATTTCCATAATCGGAACCGGTCTCAGGCCTCCATTTCATGATGTTGCCGATGTAGATTGTTTCACGGCTGAGTCCCATGGCCTGGATGATCCGGGTGAGCAGTTTGCCGGCCTCTCCCACGAATGGAATCCCTTGCGTTTCCTCATCGGCCCCCGGGGCTTCCCCGCAGAAAAAGATGGCAGCATCCGGAGATCCTTCTCCAAACACGAGCTGCTTTCCGGGTCGCAGGTGACTGGTGCAGACGGGGCAGGAGAGGACGCGGTCCTTTAGCCAGGCCAGTTGCTCGGTCTTGGATCCCGCAGGAATCTCAAAAACAGGAGGCGCAGGCAGGTTTGAGCTTTGGGTAGCCGGTGGTGGTGGCCGATGGTCAGCCGCAGAGGGCTCCCGGGCGGGGACAGGCCGGGGCTCCGGCTGCGCGAAAGTGGAGCGGACAGGATGCGTTTGAGCGGGCGGCTCGCGATTGACGGCTGTAGGGGATGGGGCCGGATCAACGACAGTTGCGGACGATGCCGGAATGGGTGCTATGGATGGGCCCGCCTGTGCCAATTGATGCTCAACCGCTTCTTTCAACTGGGCAAAGGCGCGGGCGGATACTTCCACTCCCTCATAGCCCTGCTCCTTGAGCCGATGGAGTTCGTCGATCAACCTGTTCAGTGCTTTCCTCATGCGAATACTGGCTAGACCGGTGTGGAGGTGGATTTACGCACAAACCGGCTTTCGGTCCCGTTGAGCAGCCGACGGATGTTTGAAAGATGGCGGATCGTGATCAAGAGGAAGACCCCGACCGCGATGCCGGTTTCAAGGGCGCCCATCGGACGCGGAAGCGCCCATCCGAGGTTCCATACAAGCAAGGTGATCAGGGGGAGGCAAACGGCAAATGCGAGGGATGCGAGGGATACATAGCGAAAGGCATAAAACACGATGACCCATGCTCCCACTGCCAAAAGCACGACTGCCGGCATGATCGCGAGCAAGCCTCCCATGGCTGTGGCAACTCCTTTTCCACCCCGGAACCCGATGAAAACCGAAAACGAATGCCCCAGAAGCGCGCCCGTAAGTCCGGCCAGAGCCATCCATTGCGGTTGGGCAGCAATCGACCATTCATTGTGGATCGCCGGTATGAAAGGCCAAACAGTCGCGACGAATCCTTTCAGGAGGTCCAGGAAGAATACGAGGTTGCCGGGTTTCGAACCCAGCACGCGTTTGACGTTGGTTGCTCCCGGGTTTCCGCTTCCAGCCGTGAGGATATCGACCCCATGCATTCTGGAAACCCATACGGCATTGGATATCGATCCAAGGAGGTATCCGGCTAGAAGAGCGGCACCCATCGCAATGGAATTGTCGGTGATCATGGTCCCGGTAGCGTTTGACGGATGATGGAAATCAGGGATTGAGTTTCATGCCGTCCAACGAGACCAGTTGCACCTTGAGGATGCGGTCGGATGTCAGCATTTCGTCGATGGCTTTCTGGGAAGGACGGGAGTCGAGCTCGAACACCGTGAGCGCGGTTTCGCCGGGGCGTTTGCGGTTGAGGCTCATGTTGGCAATGTTGGAACCATCTTTTCCAAGAATGGTACC
>JAQVLM010000040.1 GCA_028704125.1 Opitutales bacterium | reverse complement strand
GGGTTGCCATCGATCTTTTTTGTTGGATGGATAACCCATCCAAATGCCTATGAAGAAAACCCCGATAGCTATTAGTGCCGCTGTTATGCGAGTTTGTCGGGAAAGGTGCGGACGGTTCCACCTGCCCCATATCCACGTTGCCATTGCCAAGAGGGGAATGCTCAAAAACAGGTTCAGCTGAGCCGTGTGGTCGAGATGCGGCAATACAGTCCATAGAAGAAATGCAACGGTTCCATACAGAGGATACGCCATGAACTGCTTGAAGGACTCCATCCATTGCCCGGGCTTTGGCAGCTTTGATAAGGCGGATGGGAAGAGGCTGAGGAGAAGGTAGGGAAGGGCAAGGCCGATTGCGATGCAGGAGAAGAGCACCCACGATTGAGCGGTAGGAAGGGTCATTGCAGCGCCCAGTGCAGGTGCAAGGAATGGAGCTGAGCAGGGGGTAGCAACAAGAGTTGCAAGGATGCCCGACGCGAAGGATTCACCCAGCCCGGAGTTTGCAGATTGGTTCTTGGCCAGCGAAATCGCCGATGTTCCGAACTCAAAGACTCCGCTCAGGCTCAATCCGAAAACCAAAAACAGGGCCATTAGGAAAAATACAAAAACAGGGTTTTGAAGTTGGAAGCCCCATCCGAGTTCGTGTCCGCTTGCTCTGAGGATTTGTAGAACCGTCACCAAAATCCAAAATGAGAGGAGTATTCCGGCTGTGAATGCCAATCCATGGAAGGCGATTCTGCTGCGACTGTCGCCAGCACGGGATGCGAATCCCATAATCTTCAGCCCGATGACCGGGAACACACATGGCATAAGGTTCAGAATCAACCCACCCGCAAACGCGAGCGCTATGAAGAACAACAGGCTTGTCGAGGACTCTTCACCCAGACTCATGTTGGATTTGGTGAGTGCTATGTGCTCAAGGGTTATGGATTGCTGTGATCCATCCGCGAAGGACAATTCCAGAATTCCTGAGATGGGGCTGTTCTCGTTTGGAACAACACCGGAAATCCGGGCGTTGATCACAAGGTGGTTGCCTTCCTTTTGAAACGATTGAGGGGCAGACGGCTCAATGATCGGTTCAAAAGGAAAGAAGTAAACCTCAACCAGATTGGAATTACCGATTTCTTTCAGTGGGAGGCGTAACGAAATGCGGTCATTCTGAATGACGGACTGAAGGGGTTCGGAAATGATCTTATGAATTTCCGGAATATTGTGACTATCGAAGACTGCAGCTTCCGAAGATGCGGAATTCTCTTCTCCCGGATTGGCAAATCGCAGAAGAATCGAAAGGTGTTTGTCTCCTGGTATGCAAATCTGATTACAGGCCAACCAGCTGACGCGGGCGGAAATGTCCACGGATGTCCCGGGCCGGAGATTCTTGCTTGTCTGAAGTGTTGTCCAGATAAGGAACTCTCCCTCCATGATATAATCGACCATACCGGAGTTTGAGTACCGTTTTGGTTCGGGAAACTGCAACTCGCCCACTCGAAAACCCTCCGGCAACTCCCATTTTACTTCGGTGGGCATTCCTGTGTTTCCGGGATTCACCCAATAGAGATGCCATGGTTCAGCCACATCGAAACGAAAACCGATACGGATGGAGTCTCCGGGTTGAATTGTCTTGTGATCCGCCACCATTTCGACTGACACCGCCTTCTCCGGGAGCGGAAGGGCGTTTGTCCCCTCGGTTGGTGTCATAGGAATGAGCCCAGTCAGTAATAGGGCCAATTGGACTGAATAAATGAGTGTTCTCGACATCCTGGATTGTGGTTGAGCGGTCAATGATCTATTGGCCCCGGTTTGTGTGGTCATGAAGGGACTAAAGACTAATTATCTTGATTAACGTTTGGATTGCCGAAAAGATTGACTACATCTGTTGGAACGAATCAAGATCCCGAGAATTTTTACCCTCCCATGAGTGAAGGAATGGCCAGTACGCCTCAAATAGAACCAATCAGTCGAGTGTTGACTGTGAAGAACAAGATGGGAATCCATGCACGTCCCGCTGCTATGATTGTTCGCATCGCAAACCGCTATGCCGGCGATGTTTGGGTGGTCAAGGATGCTGAGCAGGTCAATGGCAAGAGCATCATGGGGCTGATGATGTTGGCTGCCGGGAATGGGTCTAAGCTTGAGTTCATCATCGAGGATGTCAAGGGGGAGCATTTTCTTGACGAGGTGGAAGCTCTTTTTGATCGCAAGTTCGATGAGGCTTGATTTTGGTGCAGATGCCGTGCAATAATAACAACTCTGATTCTTCATCCCTAGTATTTCCTGAGATTATCAGGCGCTTCTGTTGAACCGAATGAAAAAAACCAAACAAGAAGGTTACTTTGTAGTCGGGTTTCCAAACTCGGTGATGATTGCCGAAACCGATGGTCCTGATATCCCGGCGACTCTGCAGAACCTGTCGGACCATTTGAATCTCGATGATTCCAAGAGTGTCTATGCTCCTTTGTTAGACCTAGCCCGTTTGCGATCCAAGAAGGGGTTCCTGACAGGAATAGTCGGAGTTTCTCATCCGTCTTTCCTATTGCATGGCGCAACCATTCCAAGTCCACAGAAGGCTAAGGATCCTCAATACATACCAAATGTTATCAAGGGGGAGATGAAGGTCTTGGATGATAACTTTTATTATCATGCTTTGGGAGGCGCTACTGGGTTGCCCTATGATCCAACCAAGGATCCAGAGACGGAGTATATTATTGCCGGTATCCCAAATTCCAAGTTGGCGGCAATTCAGGATGAGATTGTGATAAATGGTTTTGTGCCGAAGCGTATGGAGTGTGTCACGTTATCCCTCATTCCATTGGTTAGGAACGCATTAAAAAACGTGGGTGGCGAGAAGAGTCTTGTAGTTATTTTGGAGATATTTGGAAATTCGTCACTGGCGACGATGATGACTCCCGATGGTGATTATGCCTTTCGAGTAATTCAGGGTGGCGATCGGACCATGTGTCAAGCGATCAAAGAGGAAAACAATCTTAAGGATGAGGATGCCGCTCGGAAACTTTTGTACTCTGAGACGTTTGACTTGTCGGACATGGGACCCACACTCATCCGACCATTGCTCAGAGAGTTGTCTTCGATCTCCGGGTACTATGAAGTAACCAAGGGGCAATCGGTAGGATATATTTACGTTCCAACGTTGCCGCCCTCTCAAAACTGGATTGTGGAACTCTTGGCCCAGAGTATGGGTGTTGAAATCCTTCGGATTGATCCAATTTGGGCGGCATCGGAATGCGGAGTCAAATTGGGGGCTTCGGTAAAATTGGATCCTCATGATGCAAGATTGGCTGCGATGATAGCTTTGATGGGAAAGTTTTGACTTATGTTGAGCTTTGGAAATAAGAGGAAAAACACGATCAGTTGGCATTTCGATTTCCGTCTGCAAGATCGTTTGCCAGACACAAAAATCATTCGTACGTCGTTTCTTGTAAATCTGATATCCTTCGGTATTTGCTTTCTGATGTTGGCGATGGTCGGTTATCATGAAATTCGAATTATGTCATTGAAGGCGGAGATTCGAAGCGCAAACAATGATCTGGAAGTTGGAGCTAAGACAAATGATGCATTGCTCAAGAGTATCGACCGTTTTCGTCAACATGCCAATAGTGTTGACGATCTGAATCGGTTTTTCGAGCAACCAATTGATGTGGTTCGTTTGCTGGTGTCTTTATCCGCACTCAGGAATGAAGAGGTAGCGTTTGATGTCGTCCGATATACCAACGAGTGGAATAGAAGGGCAAATAGGGAAGAGTTTATTGTTAGTATCGATGGAAAAGGAAAGAGTACGGAGGATATTATTTTATTTAAGGCGAACCTTCTGAAAATCCCCCTTGCTAACGGATACAATTTAGACGTGATCGAAGACGGTAACCCGGTGAAGGAACACCGGTCCGGCCATTTTTCTTTTCGGATCCGGTTAGTTGTGTTTTTGAACAAGAAGTGACTTATTGGTATGAACGTGAATTCAGCTACGATTAATGCAAGTTACCAGAAGTATCCGCTTGCATGGTGGGCCGGTATTGTCTCCGTCATCTTGGGTGCGGTTTTGTATTTGAGAATGCCGCTTGTAACCCAGACAAAGGATTCCCTGGCTTTGATTCAAGCGGATGTGGAGACCGTTCGTTTGAATTTCCGTGAGGGATCAGGAATGAATGAGGATCTTGCACGTATGGAAGAACTGGTTCAATTGTTCCATAAGCGTTTGACGGATTCGGATCAACGGGCCAAAAATGTTGGATATTTTGATGGTTTTCGGAATCTGCATGCGGATGTTTTGGAAAACGTTCGTTTATCGGGAATCAATCAAATTGCTCTTGTAAGAGAAAATCCCAGTGTGGCCGATTGGAACATCTGGGAAATGAAGCAGTATGGTGTTCTTCCCTTTGAAATGAGTGTTTCTGGATTGTTGACCGATATCTTAAAAGTGTTGTATTTTCTGAAACAAAGCGATGTTGTCCTGAACGTTAGGTCATTTGAACTTAGAACTGATAGCACCAGGGAGCAGGGTTATATGTCAATGAGTTTGATCATTAACACCGTTGCAAAGTCAAGTTCAATGAAATAGTCTATGAGATTATATAATCGGAGTAAAATCATGGATTCGGTGGATACTAGAAAAAAGGTATTAAGTGTTCTGTTATTGGTAATGTTGTCTGCTAGTCCTCTTATGGCGAAAATCGAGAGGATTATGCCACTAAGGGTGCGAAAGGACTACATAACTAAAATGGAGCATTATATGTTTTTCGAGGATAAGGAACTCTTCGACCAGATTGATGATGTGGTTAACCCGTTTTTCTTTGAGCAGCCTCTGATTCTTGCCCGTTTTTCTGATGAGGATAAGGTGTCGGCCTTGGGTGGTGTGCTTCAGAGGGAAGTTTCGGGTGCCATCGTGAGCGGAGGGAGAAGCTACCTCCAGATGAAGTCAGGTTCACTTCTGCGGGAAGGCGATACAGTGGTGCGGGTAGTTCCGAGTCTTGGGAATATGAGAGTCGAAGCGGTTATTTCGGGTATTGCTCAGGATCGGTTCACCTTGGGCATGAACGATGCGAAGGTTGATGTGATCGTTGAAAAATGATGGGGCGTTCGAAGTAGCTTCATCACCTGTTTGGTTCAGAATGGTCTTGCCTCTCTGGTCCTAAGTGTTGGGATAAGCCAGTTTGAATCGGCGGTTCCATTCGGTGTGGAGCCGAATAAACGGGTCTTGAATTATGAGAGTATTGGTTACGGGCGGAGCTGGTTTTCTGGGGAGTCATCTGTGCGAGCGTTTGCTGGCGTTGAAGCATGAGGTGATTTGTCTCGATAATCTTTTTACTGGCAGAAAGCGAAATATCTATCACCTGCTGAATCACCCCGGGTTTGAATTCATTCGTCATGACGTGGTAGACCCATTCAAATGTGAGGTGGATCAGATCTACAATCTGGCCTGTCCCGCGTCCCCGGTTCACTATCAGTATAATGCAATTAAGACTGTTAAGACCTCGGTGATGGGTGCGATCAATTGCCTGGGCCTTGCAAAGCGGATCAACGCACGGATTCTTCAGGCATCGACCTCGGAAATCTATGGAGACCCAGATGTTCACCCACAGACAGAGACCTACCGCGGCAATGTGAATCCGATCGGGCCGAGGGCATGCTATGATGAGGGGAAGCGCTGTGCGGAAACGCTGTTTTTTGACTATCATCGCCAGAATGGTGTCGATATCCGGGTGGTGCGCATTTTCAACACTTACGGTCCGCGGATGATGGCCGACGATGGAAGAGTGGTTTCGAATTTCATCGTTCAAGCCTTGCACGGGGACCCCATTACGATCTACGGAGATGGATCCCAGACCCGTTCCTTTTGTTATGTGGATGATCTTATCGAAGGCTTTGTGCGCTTTATGGATCAGAAAGAAGCCATTGGTCCCATGAATCTTGGAAATCCACGGGAATTCACGATGTTGGAGTTGGCTGAGCTCATTCTGAAAATGACGGGAAGTAAATCTTCCATTCAGTTCAGACCATTGCCACAGGATGATCCGAAACAGCGGAAACCCGACATATCGGTTGCAAGGGAAGTCATTCGATGGGAACCGGCTGTTGAGTTGGAGGAGGGTCTGGAAAAGACAATCGCTTATTTTGCAAAGGAGTATTGAGTCTTTATGTTGAATTTTATCTTCAAACGGCTTTCCGGAAGCCACTACCGAAAGTTCATTCGTCGTGCTCAGCCAGTTGTGGCCCGTATTAATGCACTGGAGTTAGAGTATCAGGAACTGAGTGACGATGGTTTGATGGCAAAGACGGATGAGTTCAAGAATCGTCTTTCCGCTGGAGAATCGCTCGATTCGCTGCTTCCTGAGGCTTTTGCCGCAGTTAAGAACGCAGCTCGACGCTTGTGTGGATCAAAGCTATCCGTTTGTGGTCAGGAGTTGGATTGGAACATGGTTCATTATGATGTCCAGCTGATTGGCGGGATGGCGTTGCACAACCGATATATTTCCGAAATGGCAACCGGTGAAGGAAAGACCTTGGTAGCGACCGCACCGCTCTATCTCAACTCGCTCTCTGGCAAAAACTGTCAGTTGGTTACGGTGAATGATTATTTGGCGCGACGTGACTCGGAATGGATGGGTTATCTCTACCAGAAACTTGGGGTTTCGGTGGGGTGTATTCAGTCTGGCATGGTACCGGGCCAGCGTCAGGAAATGTATTCGCGTTCAATCACCTATGGAACGGCTTCGGAGTTCGGATTCGATTATCTGCGGGACAATGGGATGGCCACCCGCAAAGAGGATCAGGTGCAGCGTGATCACTATTTCTGTATCATTGACGAGGCGGACTCGATCCTGATCGATGAGGCGCGGACGCCCCTGATTATTTCGGGTCCGGTTGAGGATGACCGTCCGATGCCATTTGATCAGTTCAAACCGGGAATTCAGCGATTGGTCCAGCTTCAGGCCCGGTTTTGCAATGATTTGGTTTCGAGTGCAAAGGCGCAACTTGAGGGAACGGATGGAGAGGTTTCCGCCCGGTCGGTTTTGTTGAAAAAGGGCGACTCAAAGACGCCTCCAGAGGAGCTTGAACCTTATGAGGCTCTGGTTCTTGCGAAGTGGGGCATGCCCAAAAACAAGCCCTTGCTACGCATGATGGAAACGGCTGAGCACCGCAAGAACATTGAACTGGCGGAGCTTCAGTTGAACAGTGATTTCCGGAAGGAATACCGGTATTTTCTCAAGGAGCGACTATACTACTCTATCGAAGAACGCAATCACGCTGCGGACCTTACGGAGAAGGGCCGCAACGAGATGAGTCCGGGCAACCCGGATGCGTTCGTCATGCCGGATCTGCCGAGCATTTTCATGGAGATTGACGCGAACTCCGGTCTCAATCCGCAGCAAAAGGAAGAGGCGAGGGCGAAAGCACAGGAGGACTTCAGCAAGGTCAGTGAGAGCATCCATTGCATCAGCCAGCTTCTGCGGGCTTACAGCATGTATGAGAAGGACGTCGAATACGTGGTTCAGGACGGGAAGGTGATGATCGTCGATGAGAACACGGGACGTCTGATGCCAGGAAGGCGTTGGAGTGATGGGCTCCATCAGGCCGTGGAAGCGAAAGAAGGAGTGGCGATTGAGAAGGAGACGAAGACATACGCCACGATCACCATACAGAACTACTTCCGTATGTATGAGAAGCTCGCGGGCATGACGGGAACCGCTGAGACCGAAGCCTCCGAGTTCAACGAGATCTATCGCATGGATGTGATGGTGATTCCGACCCACAGGCCATGCGTGCGCAAAGATCTCAATGACGTGGTATACAAGTCGAGAAGACAGAAATACAATGCGGTTCTGAAAGACATCGAGGAAGCTCATTCACAAGGCCAACCGGTCTTGGTGGGTACCGCATCGGTTGAGGCATCCGAGTTGATCAGTCGCATGTTGAAACGATCGGGGATTGTCCACACGGTCCTGAATGCGAAGTTCCACCAACAGGAAGCTGAGATCGTGGCGAGAGCCGGATTGAGGGGAGCTGTTACTATCGCCACAAACATGGCGGGACGTGGGACTGACATCAAACTCGGTGAAGGGGTTGCGAATCTCGGGGGGTTGTTCGTCGTCGGGACTGAGCGACACGAATCGAGGAGAATTGACCGCCAGTTGCGGGGCCGCTGCGCCCGTCAGGGAGATCCGGGGAAGTCGAAATTCTTTGTCTCGCTGGAAGATGATCTGATGCGGCTTTTCGCGAATGCGGGAACACTGTCGAAGGTGTTGAACAATTCGATGGCCGAGGACGAGGCGTTGACGAGTCCCATTTTGAATTGGTCGATTGAGAATGCTCAGAAACGCTATGAGCAGCATAATTTTGCAATCCGCAAAAGGCTGCTGCAGTATGACGACGTTCTGAACAACCAGCGCGAAGTGGTCTATGGTATTCGCAATGAAGCCATCCATTCGGACGATCCACGGGAGATCATGTTTGATTTGATCCGGGAGGAACTGGACGAAAAGGCTGCCCTCGCGTGCGACGTTGATAGAAAGCAGGAGACCCGGACGGGGGTTGAGGGATTTGTTCAGTATCTGAACCATCATTTTCCGATTGGCGCGAAACTGGATGACTATGTAGGGAAGCCGGCTGAAGAGATTGCTTCAATCGCTCTCGGGAAAATCAGAGAAGCGTTCCTGAGTCGGGAAACTTTCGAAGACGCTGAAGAACTTAAACGGATTGCGCGGTATGTTGTGATTCGTTCGATCGACAGGCTTTGGCAGGATCACCTCACGGAGATGGAAGACCTGCGCCGGAGCGTATCGCTCCGCGGCTACGCGCAGAAAGATCCGCTGAATGAGTATAAGAGCGAGGCCTTTGTTTACTTTGAGGAAATGATGAATCAGATCCGTTCAGAGGTCTGTTCGGCGTGTTTCAGAACGGCTGCAAACCTTCAGGCGTTTCAGACCATGCTCTCCCGTTTGTCCCGCCAAGCCCGGGAAGAAGGTCCGAACACGGCCGTCACCACCAGTTCCGGAACGGCATCTTCCTCCGGCTCGGGAGCTTCCCGGTCGGCTTCGGCTTCGCAGGATCGTCCGCAGCGTCGTGCGGCTCCGGCAGTAAAGGTCGAGCCGGTCAGGCGGGATGCGCCCAAAGTGGGACGCAACGATCCATGTCCGACTGGATGTGGAAAGAAGGTCAAGAAATGCCAAGGCTGATGCGTCCGTCTGCCTTCCAGGCAATCAGACGGGTCCATGCCTGAGCCGTTACAAATGCTGAGGATTGTCACTCATGAGCATTCGCCCCGGAAAGGTGGTGCTGGGGTAGTGGCTGAACAACTGGCGATGGCGGTTGCGAGGCAGGGTCGCGATGTGGAAGTGTGGGCTCAGGATGGTGCCGTTCTGCCGGATGAGGCGGTTGGCGCTTCGAAGTACGCGTTGCATGCGGTCCCGAAACTCAGGGGAACACGGAACCTGCCCTGTTTGGTTCGGATGGTGCGGGCGATTCATGCCGATGCTTCATCTTTTTCGGATGCCATTGTTCACGTCGCTGAACCAGCAGCGGTTGAAGCGTTTTTCTATCTCCAATGGTTTCCGCGGAAACCATGGAAGCGCCTGATTCTGACTGTTCATGGCAGCGAGATCAGAAGGTGGCGCAAAAATCCGGTAAACCGGATTTTGTTTTCAAAATTGGCAGAAGCATCCGATCGCATTCATGTGTTGTCGAACTACAACGCGAAGGAAATCCTCTCATGGATGCCCGGTTTGGCGTCTCGTCTGTTCATGGCGTATGGTGTTCCGAATGCCGAACTTGCGCTTCCTCCGAAGGAAGAGAGGAGTGATAGTTCAAACAGGAGAACGGTGTTGCTCTGTGTGGGCCGTATCCATCCCCGCAAGGGACAGTTATATCTGTTGCAATGCATCAATGGACTGCCCCGTGCTTACAAGGACCGTATCGAGGTCCGTTTTGTGGGACAAGTGGTTAAGGATGGCTACAATGCCGAGGTCAGCCGATTGGCTTCCCAATGCGGGTGTCCCGTTGTTTTTGCCGGTGGGGTCAGCAGTGAGGATTTGATGCGGGCTTATGCCGGGGCGGACCTGTTTGCCATGACCAGTGTTCCGGTTGGTGACAGTATTGAGGGATTGGGTTTGGTTTATCTCGAGGCGTCCAGACATCGCTTGCCGGTTTTGGCAAATCGCACAGGCGGGGTCGAGGACGCCGTTTTGGACGGTGTCACCGGGCTTCTTTCGGAAGTGGGGGATGCGGATGGATTCAGGCATAACCTGATGCGTCTGATCGATAGCCAAGCGCTTTGTTCCGGTTTGGGTGCAGCGGGACGTCTCCATGTGGCCAACCACACATGGGATGATGTCGCGGCACGCTTGTATCATTTCGATGAGCCGACCAGACTGGCTGATGCGCTGGATTTCCCGACAGCGAGGGTCTGAATCATTCAAAAGCGAAAGAATCGACTATCCCATTGAGAATTCGATCTCGTAATGTGCATCAAACTGTTTTCCACCGGGTAAGGTAAGGATGCCGGGTTTCTCGTTGAGGTAGCCTGTCACATCCGGTGAGTCATCGTAGCCGAACCATGGCTCGAGACACACAAACGGCGCACCGGGTTTTGCCCAGATGCCGAGATCGGGTGCTCCCCCGGTGCGAAGGGTAATCCGTGTGGAGTTTAGCCGGTTTGCAAGGTGAATGCGTCGCGAACGGATGTTCTTAAAGATAAGTGCATCGTCGTTGAAAAGCGTCCGGGTAAGACCAATCGCATTATCTTTGTTGGCCACGGGATACGACACGGGGCTGAGAAGCTCATCGCTGATTCGATAGGCTTTGAATGTCTCCGGGTGCTCAAAACAAATCCGATAGTCCTCCAGTTTCCCGCCGGCGAAAGGAATATTGAAAGCCGGATGAGATCCCATCGAGAACAGCATCGGTTTGGCGTCGGTGTTCACGACGCGGTAGTCCACCCGGATGCCCTCCTGGGTGAGGGTGAATTTGGCTGAGAGCTCCCAGTCAAAGGGATAGGCTTGACGGGTGGATGCGTCCGAGCGGATGCGAAAGGCCGCCGCCGATTCAGTATGTTCAATGGTTTCCCATGTTGCGCGTCGAACGAGGCCATGGGTTGGCATGGAAAACTGGCTTCCGTCCCATAGGAATGCGCCATCCTTCAACCTACCTACAATCGGAAACAGGATGGGTGCGCTGCCGGTCCATGAGTCTGGACTCCCTTGCCAGATGATGTCGGTGTTGGAGTCCTTATGTACCAATCTTTTGAGTTCTGCGCCTTTGTTGTGAATGACTGCGGCAAAAGATTCGTTCCGGATGCTGTGAAAAGGTGCCTGCGATGGATTATGCATGGGGTTTCAGTAGAATGGTTTGGATTTGTGACGATTCAAAGATCCGTAGTGAGCTTGGCCCGGGGTAGATCAAACGAAAACGTTGATCCTTTTCCGGGTTCGGACTCGACCCGAACGGTTCCCTGGTGAAGTTCGATAATGGATTTGACAATCGATAGCCCAAGGCCGGTGGAAGACTCACCTGCAGTCGGGCGTGCCGAGAGTTTCTGAAAGCGTTGGAAAAGCTTGGTTTTGTCGGTCTCCGTCAAGCCTGGACCGTGGTCTTTGACGGAGAATCGAATCCATTGTTTCCCGTCTGAATCGACGATACTATTCAATGAGATGTCGACCGGGGAATGGAACGGACTGTATTTTACCGCATTGCTGATGAGGTTGTCCATGGCCTCATGGATCCGGAGTGCATCGGCCTGGGCCACGAGATCAGGCTCTGAATTGAACCGGAGCTCGATATCCTTGCTGATTGCATTGGATTGGTTGATGGCGACCACCTTCCGGGCGACCTTTGCGAGATCAAGGGGCTCCGTATTGAGCTGGATCTTCCCGCTATCCAGTGATTCCGAATTGATCAACTCATGAATGACCTGAACCATGTGGGAAACCGAGTGTTCGACCTGTTGGAGCATGTCGATGGATTCAGCGTAGTCCAGAGGCGCACCATTAGCGGCCTCCTGGAGTGAAAATGCCACGATCTGGGTGAAACCGAGAATGGCGCTGAGCGGATTCTTCAAGTCATGGGCTGCGATCCCCAAAAACTCGCTCTTGACCTCGTTCAAACGCTTCAGTTCAAGGTTGCTCTGATACAGATGATGGTTCGCGGATCGCAGTTCCTGCGTTCTCGTT